>NZ_JBGLYH010000004.1:0-132908 GCF_041414475.1 Pseudodesulfovibrio karagichevae | reverse complement strand
TCGCTGATCCATAGGTTTGACCTCATTCCAGGGCATAGGCACCTCCAGGCTCTCATGCCCAAAGTGTTACCCATGTTCCCGGGCTAATGTGTTACCTATGTACCCGGGCTGTACCCCCTTTCCCCCTCCCCCCGGACCCCCATCCCCCTTTTCCTCCTAAACTTTTTGGTGCCGCTTCGCGGGTTTTGAGCGCGAACGAAAGCCCCCGGCTTGGTGAGTCGGGGGCTTTCGTTTTAATGCTTATGGAAGATCGGTTACTCGGTCTTCAGGCGGGCCGTGCCTTCCTTGTAGAAGGGCAGGGCCGTCTTTTTCGCTTCCAGTTCGGCGCGGGCGGTCTTGATGATGAAGGTGTCCCTGTCCGCGTCCTCGGCCCGGACGTAGGCCAGGGCGATGCAGTGGCCCAGGCTCGGGGCGAAGGAGCCGCTGGTGATGATGCCGGTCTTCTCGCCGCCGGGCAGGCAGACCTCGTCGTTGTGCCGGGCCGTGCGGCGGCCTTCGATGGTCAGGGGGAGCAGGCATTCGTCCACCCGGCCCAGGCCGGACTTGCCGATGTACTCGGACTCCTTCTTGAGGAAGAAGCCGGCCCCGGCCTCGACCGGGGTGCGCTGTTCGTCCAGGTCCTGGCCGTAGAGCGGATAGCCGATCTCCAGGCGCAGGGTGTCGCGCGCGCCCAGGCCGACCGGCTCCACACGCCCGTCGGCAGCCAGCTTTTCCCAGACCTCCAGGGCCTTGTCCGAGGGCAGGTAGAGCTCGTAGCCCAGCTCGCCCGTGTACCCGGTGCGGCTGACGATCATTGGGAAGCCGAGCGCCTCGGTCTGCTCGAAGTTGAAATATTTCAGGTGATTCCACCTTGAATCGAAGAGATCGTTGATCACGTCCAGGCTCTCGGGGCCCTGCACGTCGATCTTGCCGGTCTCGTCGCTGATGTCCGTGAAGGACAGGCCGTCGGGCAGGTTGGCCGCGATGTGGTCGAAGTCTTTTCGACGGCACGCGCCGTTGACCACGAGCATGTATTCGTCCTCGGCCAGGCAGTAGATGATCAGGTCGTCGTTGATGCCGCCCGAGGCGTTGAGCAGGAAGCCGTAGCGGCATTTGCCGGGGCCCAGCGTGTCCAGGTCGTGGCTGACGACCTTGTTCAGCCCGTCCTTGGCGCCCCGACCCGAGAGCCTGAACTCGCCCATGTGGCAGATGTCGAAGATGCCCGCCTTTTCACGGGTATGCTTGTGTTCGATGATGATGCCCTTGTACTGCACCGGCATGTCGAAACCGGCGAACGGGGCCATCTTGGCTCCGTTTTCCCGGTGCCACTGGGTGAGCGGGGTGGTTTCCAGGTTTTCCAATGTATGCTCCTTGCGGTGTTGCTATTGTCCCGAACCGGCCCGGCTCGACACGCGGGATTTCCGGATGGACCGGAACTCGTCGAGCAGCATGACCAGCTGTTGGTACAGTTTCTTGATGTCCCGCCCGTAGGGCGAGAGGTCCTTGTCGTCCTGCTGCACGTATTTGCGCAGCATGTAGGGGTCGGACACCACGTCGTTGCCGAGGATCAGGATTTTAACGACCAGTTTATCGAAATAGTTGACGATTTCGAATTTGAGATCATTCAGGATCTCGGTCATCAGCTCCAGCATGCGTTTGTACGAAATGGCCTCGCCCTTGTACTTGCGATAGCGCAAATCTTCAAGGACCCTGATCTTCCTGGCCTGCTGAATCTGCCCGTATCGGGACCAGACCTCCTGGTGCAGGTCGTGCAGTTCATTGAAAATCTTGTAGTTGTCCGGGGCCAGGAGGTAGGCGTCCAGGACGCGGACCAGCTGCGCGTAGTAGTCGTCCGAATAATCCACAATGCGGTGCATGTGCTTGGAAAGCCACACGAAGAGCACCTTGAGCCGGTTCTCGTGCGTCTCGGTGTTCTCGATGAGTTCCTGGCGCTTGTAGTTCACCGGGATGCGATACTCGCCGCGCACGATGTCGTTCAGGCGCAGGAGCATGTTGCGCACGTTCTGGATAATGTTCATGCCCTCGATGATCCGCCCGGTGAGGGGATGGATGATCTCCTGCCTGAGCACGGACAGAGCGCGGTCCTCGCGCACGTTGCGGGGGTTGTAGTCGTGCTGCTGGTAGGAGACCCGGAGGATGACCACGCGCTTCTTGGGGTCGATGAAGAAGCCCTGGTCCTTGAGCACCTCGCAGAGTTCCTTCTGGTTGTCGTTGACCTGGATCAGGGCGATCTTTTCCACCTTGGGGTACTTGATGGACCGCCTGGGCGTGCCCTTGGGCGGCGACATCAGCGTGGTGATGGTCCGGTCGCTCTGGCCGAGCACGCGGACGATGAACCGCTCGTGCTGGCGCAGCAGGCGGATGGCGAACATGGCCGAGGAGGTGCGCCGCTCGGAGACGATGGGGAAGCCGTACAGCTCCATCATGAACTGGTACACGAACAGCCGGTTGCACTCGTAGAGCAGATTGTTGCCCGGCTTGAACTTGCCGATCTTGAGCCCGAACTGCTTGAGTTCGCTGTCCAGGTTGGACGGCAGGGAGGCGTACACGCCCTGCAGGGTGAATTCCCCGGCCGAGTTAAGGGCCAGGACGTGCGCCCGCTCCAACTGGAGCAGAAAGGGCAGCATCCTGTCGTAGTCCTGTACGGTGCAGATGTCGCAGGAGCCGAACTGGCTCAGGAACTCCTGATGGTAGCGCTTGGGGAGGCGGCTCAGGAAGGTGCGGATGTTGGTGCCCCGGGCGTTGTCCTCCACGGCGCAGGAGTCCTGCACCTGCATCTCCTCCCAGTCCGAGGGCGAGTGCAGGGCGTCGAACTGGAAGATCTCCTGAAAGGAGTTGAGCTGCCGCTCGAAGGCGACCATGGAGAAGCCGGGCAGGTTCTTGTGCTCGTAGAGATCGACCTCGAAGGAGGGGAGCAGTTCCCGCGCCTCGACCAGGGGGTAGTCCTGTTCCTCGAAATAGGGTCTCAGCAGGCAATGCTTGATGTGCTCATAGTCGATGAACTCCTTGAGTTCCTCAAGGGTTTCGAGTCTGATGCGGGATTTCTTTTTCCCTTTTCTCTTGTAGCCAGGAGCCTGGCTGAATGCTTTTTTCCACATTGGGAGCGGTTCCGGGTCGAGTCAAAGGAGGAGAGGGGTCGGGCCTCATGTGATCATCGTATATGTCTATACCCATCTGCCATGAAATACAATGATTAGCGTATTATAATCACATCAAACGCACTTTGGGGGGGCCATGTGCCGATCACGGGGCCATGGGGCGTCCGCCGCGAAACAATGGTCCTGAATCATTGACTCTCTGCTTGCTGTTGGCTACTGTATCTGGGCTTTTGAGGCACCATCCAACCGCACGTTTCCGTGACCAGAGGGGTCGTCATGAAAAAGAAGGATCAATGCCCGCGATCGAAAATCAACGAACAATACTGTACCTGCACCCATAACTGCGACAAGCACGGTATCTGTTGCGAGTGCCTGCATTACCACCGGCAGCGGGGCGAGCTGCCGGCCTGTTATTTCACCAAGGAAGAGGAAAAGACCTTTAACCGGTCCGTGGAATTCTTCATCCAGCGCAGGTCCTGAGCCCGCGCACCGGGACATCCAGGAGGGCGGCCGCGACCGCCCTTTTTCTTTGAGGAGCAACGCATATGACGGGTGATTTCGACGCCGCACGCATCATGGAAGGGTTGGCCTCCATCGCGGACAGAGCCGGGGACATCGTCCGGGAGGGCGCGAACCGGGGACGGAAGATACGGCACAAGGGACGCATCGACCTGGTCACCGAGACCGATGTGGCCGTGGAGACCATGCTCAAGGGCGAACTGGCCGCGCTCCTGCCGGGGTCGGACTTTCTGGCCGAAGAGACGGCCAAGGACACGGAACCCGGCGAACTGACCTGGATCATCGACCCGGTGGACGGGACCACGAATTTCGCCCACGGGCTGCCGTACGTGGCCAATTCCATCGCCCTGTGGCGCCGCGACCGGGTGGTCCTGGGCATGGTCAACATGCCGCTTCTGGGCGAGCGGTTCACCGCCGTGGAGGGGCAGGGGGCGTTCCTGAACGGCAAACCCTTCCGCGTGACCGACGAGGCGGACCTGGAACAGTGCGTGCTGGCCACGGGCTTCCCCTACGACATCGATGCGCATCTCGAGGATATTTTGAAGAATCTCCGGACCCTGCTGCCCATGGCCCAGGGCATTCGCCGGGGCGGGGCCGCGGCCGTGGACCTGGCCTTCGTCGCCTGCGGACGGCTGGACGGTTTCTACGAGCGCGCCCTGAACCCCTGGGATACGGCGGCCGGGCTGCTGCTCGTCAATGAGGCGGGCGGCAGGGTGACCGAATACGACGCGGCGGTGCCGTACACCTTCGGATCCAGCTCCATCCTGGCCACCAACGGCCGGATTCACGGGGAACTGAGCGGATTGCTGATGCGGAACTAGGCCGGGGCCAGGAAGCCGGATTCCCAGAGGATGACGAGATTGGGCGTGAGCAGCTCCCGGAATTCCTTGATCAGGCAGGTCAGCTCTTCGCGCGAGTAGTAGAATCCCTCGGAGACCGCGTCGCCGTTCGGCACCACGGGCAGGGTGTTCTTGGTCACCTCGAACAGGGAGACGTGCTCGAAGCCGGTTTCGGGCCCGGCGGGCAGTTCCCGGACGAGCTGGGGATGCTCGATCTCCAGGTTCAGCTCCTCCCTGAGGGCGCGGACGGCCGCCTCGAAGGTCGATTCCCCGGCCCGGGGATGGGTCCTGGCGGAAATATCCCAACGGCCCGGGAAGAACTGCTTGTTCGGGTTGCGTTTTTGCAGGAAGATTTTTTTTTCGGGATTGAAGACGAGCACCTGAACCGAGCGATGCATCAGCAATTGCCGGTGCACGCTGCGCTTGGAAAGCACGGCCAGCGGGCGATTGTCCCGGTCTATGACTTCGACCAGGTGATCCGCTTCGCGTTCGAGTGTTTCTTGATGAGAGATCATAACCGCAGGCTCTTTTGTTTGTCTTGCAAACCCTGTATACACGTAATGTTACTACATATCCAGCCCCATATGGCTGCGGAGGCGCGATGAAGGACGAGGTGGTCGAGTTGGGGGAACCGGATGTCCGGGATCTCATGGAGCTCGAAGCGCTATGTTTCGCCTACCACTGGACCAGAGAGCAGTTCCTGCTCGGCCTGGAGGGAGAGGCGTTCAAGGTCATCGGCGTGCGTCGTGACGGCGTCCTCGCGGGGTACATGGCCTTTTCCCTCATCGCCGACGAGATGGAGGTCCTCAACCTGGCCGTGCACCCCGATTACCGGCGGCAGGGGCTGGGCGAGGCGCTGCTGTCCAGGAGCTTCGAGATGTGCGTGGCCTACGGCACCTCGAAAAGTTTTTTGGATGTAAAGGTCTCCAATCATCCGGCCTTGGCTTTGTATCGCAAGTTCGGATACAAGAAGATTGGCGTGAGGAAGAAATATTACCCGGACACCAGGGAAGACGCACTGTTGCTCCGGTACGACTTTCAACAATACGAAGCGTGAGGTCTTGACGTATGCTGTTTATCGATCAGGTTGACATCAAAGGGAAAAAGGTGCTGTTCCGGGTGGACTTCAACGTCCCCATCGAGGACGGCGTCATCACCGACGACAACCGCATCCGCGCGGCCCTGCCGACCATCCGGTACGCCCTGGACAAAGGGGCCTCGGTCATTCTCTGCGCGCACCTGGGCAAGCCCAAGGGCAAGATCGTGCCCGAGCTCTCCCTGGGCCCGGTGGCCAACCGCACCGGCGAACTGCTCGGCAAGGGCGTGGCCCTGGTGCCGGGCCGCATCGGCGATCAGGCCGTGAAGATGGCCGCCGACCTCGCGCCGGGCCAGGTGATCATGCTCGACAACCTGCGCTTCAACCCCGAGGAGACCGGCAAGACGCCGGAGGAGCGGGGCGATTTCGGCAAGCTGCTGGCCTCCCTGGCCGACGTCTACGTCAATGACGCCTTCGGCGTGGCCCACCGCGAGAACGCCTCGGTGGTGGACGTGCCCAAATTCGCCAAGGTCTGCTGCGCCGGGTTCCTGCTCAAGCGCGAGTACGAATACCTCGGCGAGGCCCTGAAGGACCCCAAGCGGCCCTACGTCTGCGTTTCGGGCGGGGCCAAAGTTTCCACCAAGCTGGGAATATTGAACAATCTCCTTGGCAAGGTGGACGACATCATCATCGGCGGAGCCATGGCCAACACCTTTCTGCTGGCCCAGGGGCATGACGTGGGCCAGTCCCTGGTGGAGCCGGACCTGGTCGACGCCGCCAACGAGATCATGGCCAAGGCCAAATCCATGGGCTCGAAGCTCCATCTGCCCGTGGACTTCCGCTACGCCAAGACCCCCAAGGCCAAACAGGCCGAAGGCGTGTGCACGGCCGAGACCATCCCGTCGGACGCCCTGGTCCTGGACATCGGCCCCGAGAGCATCGCCAACTTCGTCGCCGTGATCGAGCGGGCCAAGACCGTTGTCTGGAACGGGCCCATGGGGCTGTTCGAAACCACGGCCTTCGCCAAGGGCTCGCTGGCGGTCTGCAAGGCCATCGCCGGGCTGGAGGACGCCCTGACCATCGTGGGCGGCGGGGACACCGACGCTGTGGTGCATCTGTTGCAACTAGATGAAAAATTTAGCTTTATCTCCACCGGCGGCGGCTCTTTCCTGGAATTCCTCGAAGGCAAGGAGCTTCCGGCCTTCACAGCCTTAAAGGAGTGCATGAACAAATGAAAAAGTTGATGGCAGCCAACTGGAAGATGTACAAGACCTGGGACGAAGCCAGGTCCACGGCGGAAGAACTGGTCGGCCTGGCCGCAGACAAGCTCCCGGCGGACCGCGAGGTGTTGATCTTCCCGCCCTTCACCGCACTCAAGGCCGTGGGGGACGTCTTCGCCTCCGTGCCCGGCTTCTCGGCCGGTGGCCAGGACTACTATATTAAAGAAGAGGGCGCCTTCACCGGCGAGATCGCTCCGAAGATGCTCAAGGACGCAGGAGCAACCTTCGGCCTGACCGGCCACTCCGAGCGCAGGCATGTGCTCGGCGAGGATGACGAATACGTGGGCGCCAAGACCGCCTACGGGCTTCAGGAAGGGCTCAAGGTCATTCTGTGCATCGGCGAGCTCATCGAGGAGCGCAAGGCGGGCCGCGTGCACGAGGTGCTCGAGCGCCAGTTGCGGGCCGGTCTCAAGGACGTTCCCGTGGACATCGACCCCGAGCGGCTGTCCGTGGCCTACGAGCCCGTCTGGGCCATCGGCACCGGCGAGGTGGCCGGACCGGCGGAAATTGTCGAGGCGCACGATTTCACTCGGAAAATTCTCGTTTCCATCTTTGGGAAAAAAGCCAATGAAATGAGGATATTATACGGCGGAAGTGTCAAGCCGGGCAACTGTGCTGAAATTATTGCGCTTGACAATGTCGATGGAGTATTGGTAGGAGGCGCGAGCTTGCAGGGACAAAGCTTCAGCGAGATCGTACTGGCTTGATTTTGCAAGCGGAAAGAAGTTTTAAGAAAAGGGAATAATTGTGGAAACCATAGTCATAGTCATCCATGTTTTGGCTTGCATCTTTTTGATCGGCGCTGTAATGCTTCAGTCCGGTCACGAGGGGATGGGAGTCATCTTCGGCGGCGGGAGCAGCACGATGTTCGGCAGCACCGGCGCGGGCGGTCTCCTGGTCAAGGTAACCGCTGGACTTGCAACGGTTTTCCTGCTCACTTCCCTCGGATACAACATCCTTACGGGGAACAAGGTAGCCAGCCAGGACTCCATCATGCTGCAGCAGAACGCGCCTGCGGCGGAGACCACGGCCCCGGCCGCGCCGGCCAAGCCCGGGGTGACCTTCAAGGATACCGGAGACGACGCCAAGAACCAATAGGTTCAACGCATATCGTGCCGAGGTGGTGGAATTGGTAGACACGCTGTCTTGAGGGGGCAGTGGAAGAAATTCCGTGGGGGTTCGAATCCCCCCCTCGGCACCACGAAAACAAAAGGGTTGCAGCCAACAGGTTGCAACCCTTCCTCTTTTTGTTTTTCTGCCCGGCGCTTGCTCAGGCCGTGCGGACCACGTCCCGCGTCCAGGCGAGGAGCATTTCAAAGGCCCGTTCTTCCGAATGGGCTTTCAGCCAACCTGAAGGATCCAGTCCCGCCTCGATGATCTCCCGCCTTGCGCCTTCCAGATCCAGGAGCAGCTCCCGTCTGCCCGCGCAGTATCGCCCCGCATCCAGGTAGTGAACCACCTGCATCAGAAAAAAGGCGGATTTGAAGGCCTCCTTCAGGATGGCTCGCCTGGCTTCCAGGTCGGCATAAAGGTAACCGTGGGTCAGTGGATGCAGAAGGGCGGAGGCGCTGACCTTCGCTCCGTACCGAATGTCGTCTCGGGTGATGGGCGGCATGAAATCGGCGAGCCTGCCAAAGTGATCGGCCGTGTCCTTGCCGAAGGCGAACAGCTCGTGGGGCGGCCAGGTCGAGAATTCCCGGATGCCGCACAGGAAGCCGCACGCCTTGTGTCCCTCCGGCATGGCGTGAACGATGGCGCGATACGCATCGAGATCACCTAGTTCGACCATATCCAGCAGGACGACCAAGTCGATGTCACTCGTTTCGCAGGCCTCTCCCCGGCGATAACTGCCCTGTAGTCCGAGATAGAGCAATCGTGGGCCGAACACCTCCCGCAGCTGGGGGAGGACCTCGGACATCCAGGTTTGCGCTTCGATCATGTCGTGCTCCTTGAGGGTTGCGGGATACGGTGGTGTACCAGCCACCGTTTCTTTGCGCCAGCACTCCCTCAAGGCAATGATCAAATCAGCCTGTATCCCCGGTGACTCCACGTCCCGCGTCCGCCGAACTGTTGTTAAACGGGAGGCCCGGGCTTTTTCTTCGCGGTCTCGCGGGCTCCGTGAGCCTTGAGATACTCCACGGCATCGAGGAGTCTCTGTTTGGTTTCCCCTCTTGGTTGGCGTTTGTTGCCGAGTCGACTCAGAGCGAGATCGAGCGGTGTCTGTCCGCGCTTGTCCGGCGCGTTGATGTCCGCTCCGGCGTCGATGAGCAGGGCGCAGGTCTCCGGTTGGGCGTTCAGGGCGGCTTGGTGCAGGGGCGTGTCGCCGCCCCGGTCCGTGGTCATGATGTCCGCGCCTTGTTGGATCAGGTATTCGGCCGCCTCCTTTCTGCCGCTCATTGCGGCGCTGAAGAGAGGCGTCATGCCCAGACGGTCCGGCTCGTCCACCGCATATCCCTTGCTCTCCAGCAGTTTGAGTGTGGCCACCTCGTTGGTCCTGGCCGCGAGGTGCATGGCCGTTCTGCCGAACTGGTCCCTTTGGGCCCCGTCGGCACCCGCCTTCAGCAGCAGTTCGACCATGTCGGGATATCGTTTTTTAACCGCAACCTGGAGGGAGGATACGCCGCCGGGGCCGGTTGCGTTGATATCGGCCCCGTGGGCAAGGAGGAGGTTGACGGTCTCGATGTTGTGCTCGGCCACACAGATGAAGAGCGGGCTCATTTTGGCCCTGCCCTGACGGTTCACGTCCGCGCCGGACTCGATGAGCAGCGGGGCCACTCGACTGTCGGGCTCGGCGGCCGCATAGGCAAGGGCGGTCAGGCCCATGCCGGAGGCCATGTCAAGGTCTGCCCCGGCCTTGATCAGGACCTTTGCCGCACCGTACCAGTCCAGGCTGGCCGCCCGCTGGAGCGGGGTGTCGAGCCTACCCATCTGGTCGGGTTTCGCGCCGTATTGCAGGAGGTATTTGATGACTTCGGGCCGATTGTTCTGGGCCGCCGAGTGCAGGGGATAGTCCCACTGGCTATCCGGAATATTCGGGTCCGCGCCTGCCTCGAGAAGCAGGATAATGGTCGAGAGCCTGCCCTCTTGGACCGCATAGGCGAGCGGTGTCTTCTTGAATCTGTCCGCCTGGTTCGGGTCAGCCCCCTCCTTGAGCAGGCTGCGCACTTGCTCCAGGCCGAATTTGCTTTGGGCGGCCTGGTGGAGCGGGTATTCTCCTTTATCCTTCTCCGGTCGCGGAGTCGGGCCCGAGGTCAGCCGGGAATCCTTCGCTCCGTTGGCGGTCAATAGTTCTGACATGGCCGGGAAGTTGCTCCGGGCTGCTGTCTGCAATGGCGTTCCGTATCTTCCCGGAGTGTTCAGTTTGGCGCCGTGCCGTATCAGGTGCTCCATGAGGGCCACCCGGTTGGCCCGCACGGCCTCATGCACCGCCGTTTGGCCGAGCTTGTTCGGGATGTTCGGATCGGCCCCGGCGTCCAGCAGCAGGAGGATGCAGGAGCTCTCGACCCGGCCGATGCCGAGGCAGAGCGAGGTGTTTCCCTGTTTGTCGCGAACGTCGAGGTCGGGCTTGCGCTCCAATAGGACGCGAAGGGCCTCCAGGGCTGCGGGGCCGTGGGCCATGAAGGCCGCGTGCAGGGGAGTGCCCCCGTAGTTGCTGGCCGCGTTGACGTCCGCACCCGCCTCCATGAGGACCACCATGTTCGCGGCGCGACCCTGTCCGGCGGCCGCAATCAACGGCGTGACGCCGTACTTGTTGCGCGCATCCACCTCGGCGCCTGCACGGAGCAGTGCGCGGCAGATGTCCGGGGTGCCCCAGGCGGCGGCAATGTGCAGCGGAGTGTTGTCGTTCTTGTCCCGTTCATGAGGGTCGGCCCCATCGGCCAGCGCTTCCCATACGGGCCGCGCATCCAGGGAGCGGGACAGTTCGATCAGGGTCTTCCCCTGTGCGGTGGAGGGCAGGAGCGTCAGGCACAACAGACAGACCGGAATCAGATACCGTACACAAGCAGGTAGATTCATGGAAGGTTTCTCCCGGAGGTTGCGGGGAAACAGCCTGAGCAGCCTTTTCGTATCAAGATAATATGTCTTTGTATATCGCTTTATTCCCGAAAGCCGTTGGTCGTCGCTCGGCACGGCGTCAAGGGCGCGTTGGACATGGAACGCTTCGTGCAAAAAAGACCGATCATTCGATGACTATTTTTGATATAATAAATCAGAATCATTGAATGAAATCGTGATCAAGGAAGAGCGGGCGCGTGCCGAAAGAGCAAGGCGGTCCGTTTGGCACCCATCTCACGTTGCAACTCGCAACAGTTGCGCTTCCGGAGATGACCGCCAGCATGTCGCAAACAACCGCCTGATGGGATCAGGCCAAGCCACGGGTGCACCATGACTGCCATTACAATATTCAACGGACGTTTTTGCGATGCCCGGCCCGTGGCCGAGCGGGTGGCCGAAATCACCGGGTATCACCTGGTGGACGACCAGGAGATCATTGCCGACGCCGCCCGGCTCTCCGGCCTGAACCGGGCGTTTTTTACCGGGATGTTCAGCGCGGAAGCGGGTGTTTTCGGCATGTCCGGGCCGGACCGGCACCGGGTTGTCAGTTGGTTGCGGCACGCCATGGCCCGGAAGCTGGCTAACGATAAAAACCTTGTTTTCTGGGGATATACGGCATTGCTGGCCCCCCGTGATTGCGGGAACATCCTTGGCGTCTGTTTGGTCAACGAGACGAACGACCGGCTTTGGACAGCGTGCCGGGACGGTGAGCACACCGAGCCCGAAGCGCGTGAGCTTATGGCCGCCGCCGACCGCGTGTGCGGAGAATGGGTGGTCGGTGTTACAGAATGCAACGACCCGTGGTCCAAGACCTTATACGACATGATCGTACCGGTCGGGGCCCTCGGGGTCCGGCAGAGCGCGTATCTCATCGTCGAGCAGCTGGCCAACGCCGTGGTCCGGGATTCCGCAGCCGCGAGGGCGCGCGTGCAGGACTTCCGCCTGGCTGCCGAGGTGCAGGCGGAACTGGCGCGCCATGGCCACGACGTGGCCGCGTCCGCACGGGCCGGGGTCCTGACCCTGAGCCTGGAGAGCCACGACGCGACGCTGCGGAACGGCACTCGCAGCCTGTTTGAGGAAGTGTCCGAATTCAAAGGGGTTCGGGGTGTGGAGATCGGCACGGGCCAGCGCTACAATCCCAATGACGTTTTTCTGCGGGCGACTCTCGTTCGTCCGTGCCGCGACGCGGCGGCCGTCGAAGACACCGAGTGCCCGTCGGCCAGCGCAGAGGACATCGCCCTGGCCGAAGCCATCCGTGAACAGTTTCCGTATGACGCCTGGGGCGTGTCCGTGTTCGTCAAGGACGGATTCGTGTCCCTGACCGTCAACGACCACGGCAAACTGCTGGACCGGATGGCCCGGCGCGTCTGTGATCTGGCGATGACCATCGACGGCGTGTCGGGCGTGGAGTTCGGCATCGGCCGGGAGTATCATCAGGGCGCGGCCTGCGCCCGGATTCGGCGCAAGCGTTGCCTGGCGGCGCTCGCGGACGACAGGCGCAAGTTCGTTCCGACCCTGTCCCCGCGTCTGCGGCAGGGCGGCGAGATGGGGTCCTTCGCCCTGTATGACGGGAAGAGCGCGTTCTACACCATGGACGAGCACGAGCCCGAGGTGGTCGTCCTCGACATGCCGGGCGCGGACGGGGCCGACGTGCTGCGACGGTTCAAGCGGGATCATCCCGAAACCGAGGTCCTTGTCCTTTCCGGCCGGGGGGCCGAACAGGACTACGAGGCGTGCATGAACCTGGGGGCCTTTGCCTGCCTGAAAAAGCCGGTGAACACTGCCGCCTTGAGCGAGACCATCCGGGCCGCCTGCGAAAAGTCTCGTTCCTGCTCCTGCCCTTGATCCGGGTAACCATCTTTCAAAACCACGCGTAACTAAAAGGTTTTTAAGCCGCTGTAGAGGAGCCTCGTCTCCTCCGTCGTGGGTGCTTGTCGTCCTGGTTCGAGATGCGGACGGTATTTGCAGGGGGCGGAACGGGAGACATGGCCTGTCCGAACTGGCCCGAGTTATTTTCATAAGGATGCGAGTGTGAAAGTTCTGCATTATGATTTCAAGCACCTACGTGGAGATTTCTGCGGAGGGTTGACCGCTGGTATCGTGGCCCTGCCCCTTGCGCTGGCATTCGGGGTCGCCTCGGGGGCCGGCGCGGCTGCGGGCCTGTACGGAGCCATCGCGCTCGGATTCTTCGCCGCGGTGTTCGGCGGCACGCAGACCCAGATCTCCGGTCCCACCGGACCCATGACCATCGTGGCCGCCTCGGCCGTGGCCGCCTTCCCGGGCCACCCGCAGTACATCATCGCCGTGTTCCTGATCGCGGGCTTCGGGCAGATCGTGCTCGGCTCGGCCCGGCTGGGGACCTTTGTCCGGTTCATCCCGTATCCCGTGGTCTCCGGGTTCATGAACGGCATCGGCGTGATCATCATTTTACTGCAATTGGAGCCGCTCCTCGGAGTGCCTACGGTCAGTTCGCCCATGGCGGCCCTGTTCGGGCTGGGTTCCGCCCTGGGCCACATTCACATGCAGTCGCTCATGCTGGGTGCGCTGACCATCTCCATCGTCTTTCTGGTCCCGGCCCGGATCACCCGTGTGGTGCCGTCCCCGCTCATCGCGCTGCTGGTTGGCACGGTCATCGCATGGCAGGGGCATTTCGACGTGGCCATGATCGGCGCCATCCCGTCCGCCTTGCCCCATCCGACCATGCCGGGCTTCGAGGCCTCGCAGGTGGGCCGGATCGTCGGGCTCGGCCTGGCCCTGGCCGTGCTGGGGACCATCGACTCCCTGCTGACCTCGGTGGTGGCGGATTCCCTGACCCGCAAGAAACATGATTCCAACCGCGAACTCATCGGGCAGGGCATCGGCAACATGGTTTCGGCCATCCTGGGCGGCCTGCCCGGAGCCGGGGCCACCATGCGCACCGTGGTGAACATCAAGGCCGGGGGCACCACACGGGTTTCCGGCGTGATCCACGCCTCGCTGCTCCTGGCCATCCTGCTGGGCCTCGGCCCCCTGGCTTCCCACATCCCCATGGCCGTGCTTGCGGGCATCCTGGTCAAGGTGGGCGTGGACATCATCGACTACCGGTTGCTGTCCCTGGTGAAGAGGGCTCCGTGCACCGACCTGCTGGTTATGATCGTGGTCTTCGGGGTCACGGTCTTCGTCGACCTCATCGTGGCCGTGGGCGTGGGCGTGACCCTGGCCGCCGCCATGGTGGCGGTGCGCACCGCGCGCCAGTGCAGCGTCTCCGTCTCTGAGGTGGAGGACCGTCCCCTGGACGATCTGGCCGAGGACGCCATCCAGCGGGAGACGGACTACGGCATCCAGGTCGTGACCATCCGCGGGCCGTTCTTCTTCGGCACCACGGCCAATATGCAGGACAAGTTCTCCTCCATGCTCGGCACCCAGGTCCTGGTGGTCAACTGCCTCGACGTGCCGTTCATGGACATCTCGGCGGTTTTCGCCCTGGGCGAGATCATCGAAAAACTGCAGGCGGCCAGGATCACCGTACTGCTGGCGGTGACCGACGAGCAGCGCGAAAGTCTGCAGAAGCTGGGCATGGACAAGCTGCTCGCACCCGACGCCTACTATGGCAGCCATGAGGCGGTTCTGGCCGCCGCGCGCAAGCTCCTGGCGCAACACCGTCAGCTGGAAACCCTGGTTCCCCGCGCGAGCGGGGCTGCCTCTTAGGCCGGTACTCCATCACGACGACGCAAGGGTTGCGGCCAACTGGCCGCAACCCTTTTTTTTTGCGTATGATCGCCTTGTGATCAGGCTGGAAAGGGCGCGAAAAAGGGGAACCGCGCGAACGCGGTTCCCCGATATTATCGGCTGTGGAGAGCGTCTACGCCTTGGAATCGAGATACGCCTTGAAGGCGGGCGCGCCGGGCTCGCCGCCCGTGGTGGTCACGCCGTCCAGCCATTTTTCGTACATCTCGGGATGGGCCTTGAGCCAGAGCAGGCCTGCCTTGCTCAGGCCTATGGACGCATCCTTGTGCACCGAGGTCATGATCTGGTTCATCATGGATACCGGGAATGTCATATTCTTGAACAGTTTCGCCACGTTGGGATTGTCCTGTTCCAGCCCCTTGCGGATGTTGGTCCACACGGTGGCCGTGCCGTCGCTGGCCCCGAAGGTCGCTTCGGTGCTGCCGGTCAGGTAGGTCATGTCTATGCGCTCGTTCATGCTGTGCGGGGCCCAGCCGAGAAAGACGATCCACTTGTGGTTGGCGGCATAGGCCTGGACCTGGGAGAGCATGGCCACCTCGCTGGACGCGACCAGCTTGAACTTGCCCAGTCCGAACAGGTCCTTGTCGATCATGTCCTGGATGATCTGGTTGCCGTCGTTGCCCGGCTCGATGCCGTAGATCTTCCAGTCCAGCTTGTCGCCGAACTTGGCTATATCGCTGAAATCCTTGAGCCCGGCCTGGGCGCAGAAGGTGGGCACGGCCAGGGTGTACTTGGCTCCGGGCATGTTGGCCACGTATTTGACGACCTTGCCGCTGTCGAAGAACTTGTTGGCGATGGTGGCCATGGAGGGCATCCAGTTGCCGAAAAACACGTCGGCGTCCCCGTTGGCCAGGGCGGAGTAGGCGATGGGTACGGAAAGGACCTTGTTGTCGGCCTGATACCCCAGGCTCTTGAGGACGGCGACCGCCATTTCGGACTTGATGGTCACGCCGGTCCAGGACACGCTGGCCACGGTGATCTTGTCGGCGGCGCGCGCCGGGATGGTGGAGCAGAATATGGTTGCGATGACGAGGAAGGCGACGGCGAGCCGTCTGAAACCGGAAGACATTGAACCTCCTTGGTTGGGATTGGCGGGAGCGGCGGCCCGTCGGACCGGCCGGCTCCCTGCGCCCGGAGCGGACGCCCTGATTACTCGGCCTTCACGCCGAACCAGTTGAGGGCTTTGGTGGCGTGGTTGCGATAGATGTGTTTGACCTCGGTGTATTCCTCAAGGCCGATGGCGCCCAGTTCTCGGCCCAGGCCGGACTGCTTGTAGCCGCCCCAGGGGGCCTGGACGAAATATACGTTGAAGTCGTTGACCCAGACCGTGCCGAAGCGGAGCCGCTTGGAGACCCGCTCCATGCGGTCCGGGTCCCTGGTCCAGAATCCGGCGGACAGACCGTAGATGGTGGCGTTGGCCCGCTCGACCGCTTCGTCCTCGGTGGAGAACCGCTCCACGGTGATGACCGGACCGAAGACCTCCTCCCGGACGATGCGCATGTAGTTGGCGCAATCGGTGAACAGGGTGGGCAGGTAGAAGAAACCCTTTGCCAGCGCGGGATCGTCCGGCCGTGAACCGCCGAGCACGAGGGTCGCGCCTTCCTTTTTGGCGATGTCCACGTAGCCTTCGACCTTGGCGAGATGCTCTGCGGAGATGAGCGGTCCCATCTGGGTCCCCTCGTCAAAGCCGTTCCCCACCTTGATGTTGGCCATGCGTTCGCGCAGGGCATCGACGAACCGGTCGTGGACGCCGTCCTGAACCATGACGCGCGCCCCGGCCGAGCAGATCTGCCCGGCGTGGAAGAAGACGCCGTTCAAGGCGTAGTCCACGGCCAGGTCCAGGTCCGCGTCGTCGAAGATGATGTTCGGGTTCTTGCCGCCCAGTTCCAGGGCGACCTTCTTCACGTTTCCGGCGGCCGCGCGCATGATGGTCTTGCCCGTGGCGATGCCGCCGGTGAAGGAGATGAGGTCCACGTCGTCGTTCTCGGACAGCTCCGCGCCCACTTCCGCGCCGGGACCGAGGACCGTGTTGACCACGCCGGGCGGGAACCCTGCCTCTTCGGCCAGCTCCGTGACCTTAAGGGTGGTTAAGGGGGTGATTTCGCTCGGTTTCATGACGATGGTGCACCCGGCGGCCAGGGCCGGGGCCATCTTCCAGGAAGCCTGGAGCAGGGGATAGTTCCACGGCGATATCTGGCCGCAGACCCCAACCGGCTCGCGGACCAGCGTGCTGGTGGAGTCGGGATTGGGCGAGGCGATGACCTGGCCCGCGTCCTTGTCGGCCAGTCCCGCGAAGTAGCGGAAGATGCCCGCGATGTCGTCCATGTCCCAGCGGCTTTCCTCAACGGTCTTGCCCGTGTCCAGGCTCTCCAGCCGGGCCAGCTCCTCGCGGTCCCGCTGGATGAGATCGGCCAGGCGGAAGAGCAGACGGCCGCGCTCGGCGGCGGGCGTCTGCGGCCAGCCACCCGTGTCGAAGGCGTTTCGGGCGGCCTTGATGGCCGCCTTGGCGTCCTCGCGGGTCCCCTCGGGCACGGTGGCGATGACCGTGCCGTCAAAGGGGTTAATGATGTCCCTGGTCGCGCCCGTCAGGCTTTGCATCCACTTTCCGTCTATATATAGCATGCTTTTCACCATGGTTAACCTATTGGGATTTCGAGTGTTGATGGAATAGGGCGTGTTCCGGGGGCAGGGGCGTGTTGCCGAGGATGATGTCGGCGGCCTTTTCCGCGATCATCATGACCGGGGCGTAGATGTTGCCGTTGGTCACGTAGGGCATGACCGAGGCGTCCACCACGCGCAGTCCGTCCACGCCGTGGACCTTCAGTTCGGGGTCGGTCACGGCCATGTCGTGGGTGCCCATGGCGCAGGTGCAGCTCGGGTGGTAGGCGGACTCGCCCTCGCGGGCCACGAAGTCGAGGATCTCCTCGTCGGTCTGGGCCTGCGCGCCGGGTGCGAGTTCCTTGCCGCGCAGTGCATCGAAGGCGGGTTGGGTCATGATCTCGCGGGTCTTGCGGATGGCCTCCACCCATTCCCGTTTTTCCTGCTCGGTGGACAGGTAGTTGAACAGGATGGACGGATAGTCGGCCGGGTTCGCGGACTTCAGCTTCACGTGGCCGCGCACGTCGGTGTTCATGGGGCCGACGTGGACCTGGTAGCCGTGGCCCTCGTTGGGGGCCGATCCGTCGTAGCGGATGGCGATGGGCAGGAAGTGGTATTGGAGGTTGGGGTATTCCACCCGGTCGTTGCCCCGGATGAAGCCGCCCGCCTCGAAGTGGTTGGTGGCCGCCTCGCCCGTGCGCCCGAAGAGCCACTTCATGCCGATCCATGGTTGGTTGTACCATTTCAGGCAGGGGAACATGGAGACCGGCTGCTTGCAGGCGTACTGGACGTAGAGCTCCAGATGGTCCTGGAGATTCTCGCCCACGCCGGGCAGGTCGTTGACCACGTCGATGCCCAGGGCGGACAGTTCGCGGCCGTTGCCCACGCCGGAAAGTTGCAGCAACTGCGGCGAGTTGATCGCGCCGCCGCAGGAGATGATCTCACCGCCGTAGGCCTTGAAGGTGCGCTTGCCGCGCGTGTACTCCACGCCCACCGCGCGCTTGCCCTCGAACAGGATGCGCGTGGTCATGGCCTTGCACTTGACGGTCAGGTTGCGCCGGTTCTTGACCGGATGGACGTACGCCCTGGCCGCATTCCAGCGGCGGCCCCGGTAGGTGTTGCGGTCGAACTTGCCGAACCCTTCCTGCTGGTAGCCGTTGACATCCTTGGTCACCGGATAGCCCGCCTGCTGCACGGCCTGGAAAAAGGCGTCGAAGAGCGGGTTGTCGCACTCGGGGGTGGTCAGGTAGAGGGGGCCGACCGCGCCCTGGTACTCGTCGGCTCCGGCGGTGCGGCATTCGAACCGTTTGAAATAGGGCAGGCAGTGAGCGTAGTCCCAGTCCTCCAGACCGTCCTCCCTGGCCCATTTCTCGTAATCCATGGCGTTGCCGCGAATGTAGATCATGCCGTTGATGCAGCTTGATCCGCCCAGGACCTTGCCGCGCGGCTGATAGATGCGCCGGTTGTTCATGTGCGGCTCGGGCTCGGACTCGTACCACCAGTTGTAGGTCTTTCCGGCCAGGGGATAGGTCAGGGCCGCAGGCATGTGGATGCGGAAATCGAATTTGAAATCAGGCAGCCCGGCCTCCAGGACCAGGACCTTGTTCTTGGGGTTGGCGCTCAGGCGGTTGGCCAGGACCGAGCCTGCGGAACCTCCGCCGACAATTATGTAATCGTAATGCTTCATGTAATCCGTACTCGTTGGGTCTAAGGTTGGTCTTCCTGCAGGAATTCGGCGTCCTGCGGGAGCGTGTCGTTTTCGGCGATGCACTGCCGAAGCAGAATGTAGTGGTGGCTGATGAAGCCCAGGGCGCGCATGATCTCTCCGTCCCGGAGAGCGCGGGCCGTGTCGCTCCAGTTGGCCGCGGCCCGGTCACGGAACCGGGGATTCTGGTACAGGGCGTAGTCGTGGGAGTTGAAGCCCATCTGCAGGGCGCGCATGACCCACTCGAAGAGCGGGTTGCGGGCCATGCGGGCGAGCATGATGTTCAACTGGCGGTCGAGTTCGCTGGTGACCAGAAGATCCGGCTCGTCCTCCCGGAGCAGAATCTCGAGGCGCATGGCCTCCTCAAGCAGTTCCTCCTTTTCCTCCCGCGTTCCGTGGGTCATGGCCAGCGTGGTGATGGTCCGGTCCATGGTTTCGCGGAATTCGATCAGCTGTTCCGGCTCAACCGGGTGCTGTTTCATGAAGAGGGCAAGCGATTCGGATACATTACTGACTTCCAGCTCGCGGACGTAGGCGCCTCCCTTGGCACCTTTGCGAACCTCGATGAGCCCCTTTTGCTTGAGGATCTTGAGGGCTTCGCGGACAACGCCCCGGCCCGTGCCGAACTGGGACTGCATGACCCGTTCGCTGGGCAGCCGTTCCCCGGATGGCATCCGCCCATCCACGATGGCGGCCTCGATCTGCAATGCGACTTCCTCGCTCGCCCGTCCGGCCTGGACCGGCGAAAATAGCGTTGAAGTGATGGTTGCTGTGTTCAATGGTCGTACCTAATTTGGATTTTTATAGGTTGTATAACCTCAAACAGGCTATGTCTGTCCGTTTGGTAGGACCATTCTAGGCAGGAATTTCATACTCCGTCAAGGGCGGGAATAAAACAGTGTGGGATATTGACTGAAGACAAGGGGAAAAAATGGTGCAAACGTGGATGAAGACAACTGCTTGCGCCCGGGAAATGGCAGAGATGGGGAAGTTTTGAGAAAAGGGAAATCAGCGCAACGTCAGGTGGAGAAGGGGAAAAGGATTGCCTTGGCCGTCCAGGGGCGAACGCCCCACGACCTTGAAGCCGAAGTGCTCATAGAACCCCAGGGCCTGCGGGTTCTGCTCGTTCACGTCCACCCGGATGACGCCGAGGCGGTCCACGGCGTGGCGGCACAGGGCTGTGCCGATGCCGCGCCCCCGGCTGTCCGGAGCGATGAAGAGCATCTCCAGGTTCCCGTCGGCAACGCCGCAGAATCCGAGGATTTTACCGGTTTCATCCCGTACGCAATGGAGCTCCACGGCATCGAAATACTGATCCAGGATCAGCGGCCGCAGGGCCAGGATGTCCTCTTCGGCCAGAAAATCGTGGGTCGCGCGAACAGAAGTTTCCCAGACGGAGAGCAGTTCGGCGTAATCGGCTGTATGGGCGGCTTCAATGTGCATGCGTGGTTCCTTGAGGGTTTGAAGCCGCTGCATAGCCGCTTCGACGCGGTTCGGCAACCGGCTGGTGAACCGGAGGGAAGGGCGGGACGGTTGTCCATGCAGGGCGTCACGTGGTCGGAGCAATCAGGCTGCTCAGAGCTTGTCCCGGGTCGGCTTGGGCGAATATAGCAGGCTTTGTATTGTCGGTAACATTTCGTGATGCTTTGTTATCATGAAGAAGGTGGTCTCGGTGGCGCGAATCCGCTTTCCGGGCAGGGTGATCACAGAAGATGGCGCAGCACGACCAGGGAGCCCACGCCTGCGACCAAGGACAGGGGCATGTTCCGGAAGCGTAAGGCCACGAGCAGGGTTATGCCCGAGGCCACGGCCTCGGCCGTGCCCACGGCGAAAACGAGCGGGGCGAGCAGGGCGGCCAGGATGGAACCCGGAAGGCGCGACAGGCATGCCTCCACCCGCTGGTTGCCCTGGACCAGGCGCACCAGCCACGGCCCGCTGATGCGGGTCAGGTAGGTCACGGCGGCCATGGCCAGGATGGCGGTCAGACTATCGATCCGCATGGTTCCCCCACAGGCCGGTCAGGCTTCCGACCAGGCCCCCGGCCACGATATACCACTTGCCGGGCAGGAAATGGTTGACGATCAGGGCGGTTATGGCGGCCACGGCCCAGGGCGGGATGTCGCCCCTGCCTTTCCACAGCCCGGCCAGCAGGGACAGGAACACGGCGGTGAAGGCGAAGTCGAGCCCGAAGGCCTCCGGGTCGGGGATGACGGCTCCGGCCAGCCTGCCGGTGATGGTTGCCCCCATCCAGGCGGCCCAGAGGAGCAGGCCGCTGCCCAGGAGAAAGCCCAGGTCGGACTTGCCACGGCTCACGGCCCCGTAGGTCATGGCCCAGCTCTCGTCCACCAGCAGGAAGAGCAGGGGAAGGGCGGTGCGGGAGGGGAGTCCGCGCATCCACGGCGTCAGCGACGCGCTCATGAGCACGTGCCGCAGATTGACGATGAATGTGGTGAAAACAAGAGCGGTTATGGGCAGGGGGTGGGACCACATGTCCAGGGCCACGAACTGGGACGACCCGGCGAAGATCAGGCCGCTGGACAGGGCCGATTCCGCCATGGTCAGCCCGGCCTGACGGGTGAGCAGGCCATAGACCATGCCGTAGGCGAACACGCTGAGGGCGACCGGCAGGGTGCGCAAGGCTCCCTGCCGGGCTGAATCCAATGTCAGGCGGGCGTTCACCGGCTAGAACGGATAGACGAGCGTGCTTTTGTCCTCGTCCTTTTCCGCCCCCATTTTCTTGTCGATGGCGTCAATGCGCGCCTGGGCGGCCACGCGCTGCTCTTTGCGGGAGGCGTTGCGCACCACGGTGCCGAGCAGCCGCTTGGCGGTCTCGTACTTGCCCCTTTTTTCATAGATCAGGGAGGCGCGGTACATGGCGGTCAGGCACCAGATGTTTTCCTCGGGATATTGCCACGCCAATTTAAGGTAATAATCCAGCGCCTTGTCCGGGTTGCGCATGGCCTGTTCGCCCTCGCCCAGCCAGAACAGGGTCTCGGCCTGCAGGGCCGTGGGCATGGTCGCCCTGGCGTCCCACAGGGCCAACAGCTCCTTCTGCGCGGTCTCGTATTCACGGCGCTGCTGGTAGAGCAGGGCCATGCGCAGCCGGGTCATGACCGGGACGGGCTCGCCGGTCTTGGCCATTTCCTGATAGGTTTCGAGGGCCTGGCCCTGATGCCCGGCGTCGAGCTCCAGGCGGGTCTTGATGTCCAGCCAGGCCATGCGCAGTTCGGGCGGCAGGGCGGGTTCGTCGATCCGGTTCAGGTATAAGGCCCCGAGTTGCAGGTCCTTGGCCTTGACCGCGTCGTCGGCCAGGTAGATCAGGCTGCGGATGCCGAAGGAGGAGTCGTCGAAGAGATAGGCGGCGCGCTTGGCCAGCCCCACGGACGGCTCGGCCGCGAAGCGCTGTTGCCAGTAGGCGAGGAGAAGCAGCCGGTCCAGGGGATACTGCTCGGCGGACAGGGCTTGCAGCTGGTTCGCCGGTGCGGCGGTCCAGAAGGGGGCCTCGGTTTCGGGGAGGATGTCCTCGCCGGCGGCCCCGGAGAGGGCGGTCAGAACCGGGTACAGGGCAAAGGCTTCGGCCGGTTTGTCGGGCAGAATTTTGTTCAAGTTATCCTTGAAGGCCAGCAACCCGGCCAACCGCAGACAGATGGGCAGGGTGTTCTTATCTGTTGAATTCCAAGTGGTTGTAGCAACCTGGGTGTTGCCGTTGGCCAGGGACAGCGCGAGTTTGAAGTTGCGCAGCAGGGCCGCGGTCTGTTCGGAGATGAGCATGGAACCAAGTTCGTTGTCGATGGCCTTTTCCGCATCGGCGGGAGCCATGGTCAGGATGTTGTTGCGGAACTTGGTCCAGGCTGCGGAGTCCGGATTGCCCAGGAACCAGTCGCTGCGGGACTTGGAATAGGGGGCCAGGACGTTGCCCGCCCAGAAGGCGTGGGCCTTGAGGTAGTTCCCTTCAAGGAATACATCAAGCTTTTCCGGTGTGTTACCGCTATCAAGGAAGTACAGAACCGCTGTCCAGAACGTACGGACCGTCTCATTGGACAGCTTGGCCACATACCCTGCGGCCTCATCGAATTTCTCCAGGGAAGCGGCGGCCAGGGCCTGGGCAATCAGTTGCGTGTCGGCGGGCGGCACCATGGGCGCGGTGGTCGCCGGGGCTTCAGCGGGGGCCTTGGCCGCAGTGCTGGCCGAGGGCAACATATCGGGATTAATGATGAAATTGGCTTTGTTCCAGAAGTCGTTCGACCAGACCTTGCGGCCCACGACCATGATCATGTCCAGGGCTTCCTTCTGGGAATCACGGGAAAGGGTATGGTTGGCAAGATAAGACCAGTACATCTTGACCCAGACGTCGTGCCAGATGGTCTCCAGGGCGGGTTCCCCCTTGAAGCGAGCGCGGATCTCATCGTCGGCCATGAACTTGGTCGCCTGGGTATACCAGAGCACGGCCTTGGTCAGGTCGCCGAGTCCCCGGTGGGCCTGGCCGCCCAGCCACAGCCGGTCGGCTTCGTCCTTGCCGGTGAAGGCCGGTGTCATCTCAATGATTTCAAGGGTCTTTGCTGGGGAGTTGAGGTTCAGGTAGACCTGGGCGCGCTTGAGCACGGCCTCGGGCGTGTCGGCGGCGGACTCCTGGGCATATTGCTTTTCCAGACGGTCCCAGGCGCGGTAGTGCTCGAGCCATTCCTGAAAGGACTGTTTTTCCGCGGCAAAGGCGGGGTTCAGTCCGGTCAGGGCCAGAAAAACGGTCAGAAGCGAAAACGCGATGCGTGATTTCATTTTTCCTCAAATCAGCCGTGACGGCATTTTGTCTGTTTGCGATGGGGTCATCCTTACCAGCCGCGAAAAAAATGCTCAATGGGCAGCAAAGGCGTTTCTTCAATCCGGACATTCAATCTGCGGTCCTTGATGGACGGGACGAACAAAAGCGGGAAGGGCAAATTCGTCCGGTTCCGCACGGTGCCGATTGGTCCTGCCTGTCCCCGCATTATTAAAAGTTTACATAATTTACATTATGAGACAAATATACAAACATTTGAATTCATGAAGTTTTAAGAACACACATGAAGGAATGCTCTCAAAAGTCAAAGATGCATTGGTAAGTCATCAAAGGAGGCATTGGTAAGTTGTCAACAGCTGGAATCTGGGCATGCGCGACAATCCCCGTCACCCTTGGCGGAGGCAAAATCGAACCCCCCACAGACTCTGCCCGTTGCCGTTCTGAATGCTGTAGGCGCTCTTATGTGGAGTTATTCCGACTCCACTTTGTTGCGGCCGCCTTGCTTGGCGCGATACATGGCGGTGTCTGCTCGTTTGATGACCATACTATGCCCTTCCTCTTCACTCTGAATTTCCGTCACCCCGAGGCTGACCGTGAAATGAAGAAGGTTTCCGTCTTCCATGAAGAATTCGGCGTGTTCAATGCATTTGCGGATTCGTTCGGCGACGATCAACGCCTCTTCCAGTACGGAGGCTTTTTCCGGCTGCTTTCGCAATGAAGACGAGAACGTCATCGCCAACATCATGTCCATAGGTATCGTTGACATTTTTAAAATTGTCGGCATCGAACAGGATGAGGCTGGTTTTTCTTTTGTACCGCCGCGTCCGCAGGAGTTCATCTTCCAGTTGTTCAATGAAATAGCGCCGGTTGTATAAACCGGTGAGTTCATCCGTGCTCGCCATGAGCTCAAGCTTGTTTTCGGTTTTTTTCCGCTCTGTAATGTCGCGGAGCATTCCCACAGCGAAAAACTCGCCGTCGACCTGAAATGCACTGACGGAACGTTCCACGGGAATGGTCTTCCCGTCTTTTCGAATCGCCGGAAACTCCATGACCGAATCGAGCACCGGGCCCTTGCCCGTCGTCGCAAATTGTCGGAGCCCCTTCTGGGCCGGGTCGAGATACTCCGGAGGTGTGATGAGCGGGTGCATCTTTTGGCCGACGGCTTCCTCCGACGTCCATCCCAAGACCTTTTCCGCAGCCGGGCTCCAAAACAGGATCGTGTCCTCGGCATCGATCATGATGAGGGGGTCATATGTGGCCTCGGCCATGGCCTGAATCTTCGACTGTTCGGCCGCCAGCTTCTTGGCGATGACTTCACGCTGGGTTATGTCGTGTACAGTTCCGAAAGAACGGAGCCACTCCCCTGCCCCATCGTACCGGTTCTCGCCCCGCTCATGAACGTGCCGGACCGACCCGTCCGGCCGAATGATCCGATGGTCGACGGAAAGCTTTTCACGGGACTCGATGGAGTGCCAATAGGCGTTTTGCATAAGCTCCCTGTCCGCTGGGTGCACCATTTCGAAAAAGGCGTCCAGGGATGGCGTGAACTCCGATTGGTCCACCCCGAAGATGCGGTAGGTTTCCTCGGACCAGTCGACACGGTTGGTCCGGGGATCATAGGCCCAATTGCCGAGATGGGCGAGAGCCTGCGCTTCGTCGAGATCCGTCTTTCCCTGCATCACTTCGAGACGCTGCCTCAGGTCGCGGTAGCCCACATAGAGGAAGATGAAGAAAAAGAACAGGAACGCCAGGTGGATATACCTGGACAAGGGATGGTGAACCGGCCATCCCTTTTGGGGAAGCGCTGCCATCTGCCAAGAACCAGAGGGGAAAAAGATGTCCGAGAGGATCGCTTCGGAGGACGGATCGAAAAGGCTCTTGTCACCGAAAATGACCTCCCCTTGGACCCCTTTTCCGTCTTTTCCACGGATGGCGATGCGCAGATCCGAAATATTCTTCGCATCCAGAACGCGAAATAACCGATCCGTGTCAAGGACTGCGGAAACGATGCCCCAGAATTTGTTGCGGCCGCCGTCCGCTGTTGAACCGTTGTCTATGAAGACTGGTGCGCGGCCGATGAGTCCCATCCCTCCCTGCACAAGTTTGACCGGCCCGGCAACCACCATGGTCTTGTTCTGCATGGCAAGTTGGACCTGGGGCCACTGGTTGGGCAGGTTGCGGTAATTGATACCTATGACATTTTCATTTCCTCGTAAGGGATACACGAATCGCATGACCAAATCCGGCGCGGCACCCAAATTCCTCAGGAGATTGTTATCCTGCAACGCCCCCTGCGCGTACAGACTGAATTCCTTGGCCGTGATATAGGGATGAACCGAGATGTAGTTTGCCGTTCCTTGGATAAGAAGGAGGTTGTTGACAATCTCCTTTTCCATGCCGACCCGGATCGGCGCAATCCTCTGCGAGACGTCAACCACCTGTTGACTACGGTACTCGCGCAAAAGGAGTTCCTGCAGCACGAGATCGACTGAGAACAACACGAGAAACAATACCGTCAAATATATCGAAAACTTAAGTCGCATAGCCGTTCCTTGTCCAGACTCCGTTTTTGGCACCGCAAGGCTCGCCGGTCAGACGTCGCCTGACCCTTGGGCGCTTCACGGTATTCTTCCTTCCGGACCAGCTTTCCGTCCGGGGATGTCCGGCTTAATCGGCAGACTTTTTTCTCAAGCTTGCCGTGTATATCCCCACCACTTGATTGTGAATACGCTGTTATGCATTAAAAAAAACAATTATTCTTTCTGTGGAGGGAGGCGGAAAGGTCGGGCGGCTGGGAGGGCTAAGCGGCGCGGGCGGTCGACCGATGGTGAGGAATGCGGGCACTTGATGGGTGGGCCTCCGCGCCGAACATCAGGCCCAAAAAAAGGCCCCTTGCAAGGGGCCTTTTCTTTCGGATTGGTGGGTGAGACTACTCTTCTTCCTGTTTCGGGGCTGCCGCGCCGATGCGCTTGAGGTATTTGTCCCGGCATTCGTAGGAACAGAACACGTGGACCTTGTCCCCTTCCCGGACGCGGATGTCTCCGTCCTTGTCGACGTAGGTCCCGCACGACGGGTCCTTGACCATTTCGCCGGAGGCCACCTTCTGCTTGAAGGATTTGTCGTTTTGCATGTCCTTCTTGCGCTTGTCGCCCATGAAGAGCTTGTAGACCAGATACAATGCGGCGGCGATGACCAGGAATTTAAGCATGGGTAGCCTCGTTGGTTGGTTTTAGGAGTCCTGCCAGAGCTTGCGCCCTTCCTGGCGATACTTGATGGCGGCAAGGGCCTCGTCCACGGTGGTTCCGTCCGGGAAGACGAAATCCGGGGCGATCTCCTTGAGCGGCACGAGCACGAACGCCCTTTCCTTGGCGCGCGGATGCGGCAGGGTCAGGAAGTCCATGTCCATGACGGTGTCGCCCCAGGCGATGATGTCCATGTCGAGCGGCCTGGGGCCGCCGGGAACGGCCCGGGTGCGGCCCATCTTGGCCTCGATGGCCGTACAGGTGGACAGAAAGCCCGCCGGCGACCATATCTCGGCGTCGATTTCGAGCTGGACCACCTGGTTGGTGAACCACGGCTGATCCTTGACTTCGCCCTGAGGCTCGGTTTCGTAGTATTCCGAGACCTTTCGCAGGCGGATGTCGTCACCGTAGTCCTCAAGCAGGACCAGGGCCTCATGGAGGTTGTCTTCGGTGTCTCCCACGTTGGAGCCGAGGCTCACGTAGCAGATCACAGTTTCGAAATTCTGGATACGGCCTCCTCGAGCTTGTCGTTGTTCACGGTCAGGGAGATGCGGAAGTACCCTTCTCCCGGCGTGCCGAAACCGTTGCCCGGGGTCAGGACGACGCCGGTCTTCATGAGCACGTTGGTCACGAATTCCGCAGACTTGTACCCTTCCGGAACGTTGCACCACAGGTAGAAGGAGGCGTCCGGCACACGGTGCTTGATGCCGATCTTGTTCAGCGCGGCGCTGACCACGTCCCGGCGCTCCCTGTAGATGGTCCGGAAGCTCTCGGCAAAGGGCTCGCCCTCGCGCAGGGCGGCAATGCCCGCCTCCTGGACGGCCTGGAAGATGCCGGAGTCGACGTTTTCCTTGATCTTGCCCAGACCGGCGACGAGGCTCTTGTTGCCCACGGCCATGCCGATGCGCCAGCCGGTCATGTTGTAGGTCTTGGACAGGGAGTGGAACTCGATGCAGACGTCTTTGGCGCCCTCGCATTCCATGATGGACATGGGCTTGTTGTCCGGATCGTAGTAAATTTCGGTGTAGGCCGCGTCGGAGACGACGATCACGTCGAATTCCTTGGCCTTTGCGATCAGCTTTTCATAGAAGGGCTTGGTCGCCGTGGCCGCGGTCGGGTTGTTCGGATAGCAGACGAAGATCATCTTGGCCTTGGCCCAGGTGTCGTCGGAGATGGCGTCCAGGTCCACGAGGAAGTCGTTTTCCTCGAGCAGGGGAAGGTACTCCACCCTGCCCCCGGCGAACTCGGTGGCGACGCCGTAGACCGGGTAGTTCGGGGTGGCCACCAGGACCGTGTCGCCGGGATTGACGTAGGCCAGCGGGAAATGGGCGATGCCCTCCTTGGAGCCGATCAGGCTGACGATCTCGGTCTCGGGATCAAGGTCGACGTTGAACCGCTGCTTGTACCAGTCCGCCACGGCCTGGCGGTAGGCCAGCATGCCGACGTAGTCCGGATAGCGATGGTTCTTCGGCTTCTTGGCGCTTTCGTACAGCGCCTCGATGATGAACTCCGGGGTGGGCAGGTCGGGATCGCCTATGCCCAGGCTGATGATATCCATGCCCTTCTTGGCGACTTCGGCCTTGGCCTTGTCGATGGCTGCGAAAAGGTACGGAGGCAGCGCCGAAAGGCGGTCGGCCAACTTGAATTCAGACATCTATGATCTCTCCTTGAAATCCGATATTGAAGCACTTTCATAATGGCGGCATGACCCAGTGTCAATGCGAACCATTGCGCTTTGACCCTCACCTTGGTAGCAAGGATGTAGGCAGCCGTGCTTGGTTTCCATGCAGTGTGGCAGATACCCTTTTCCCGTGGATATTATCCAATACTTTAATAGTATCAAACCGGTCCGGCAGTGATCATGGCGCGCCCAGACAAAGAAAAAAACATCAATGAGTACAACCACCCTTGGGTGGACCGGTATCTTGAGCACCTGCTGATCGAAAAGGGGCTGTCCGAGAACAGCCTGACCGGCTACGCCAACGACCTGGGGTCCCTGCTCGCCTTCCTCGAGGACAAGTCCTTCGCCCTGAAGGACCTGACGGACAGGACCCTGTTCCTCTACCTGACCCATCTGCGGGCCCGGGGGCTGAAGAGCCGTTCCCTGGCCCGGCATCTCTCCTCCCTGCGCGGGTTCTTCGCCTTCGCCGTGGGCGAGAAATGGTACAAGGAGGACCCGGGCCAGCTCCTGGAAAACCCGAAGCTGCCGCGCAAGCTCCCGGAATTCCTGAGCCGGGAGGAGATTTCCCGCGTCCTCGCCCTGCCCGACACCTCCACCCCGCTCGGCATGCGCGACAAGGTCATGCTGGAGCTGCTCTATGCGGCGGGGTTGCGGGTGTCCGAGCTCATCGGCATGAAGGTCCTGGACTATGATCCGCAGGTGGGCATGCTCAAGGTTTTCGGCAAGGGATCCAAGGACCGGCTCATCCCCATCCACTACACGGCCCAGGACTACCTCAACCGCTACCTCGAATTCACCCGGCCCGGCTTCAAGCCGCGCGAGGATTTCATGTTCCTGAACCGCTCGGGCAAGGGGCTGACCCGCCAGGGCGTGTGGAAGCTGATCAAGAAATACGCCGAGGCCGCCGGAATCAAGCGGTCCATTTCACCGCACACCTTCCGCCATTCCTTCGCCACCCATCTGCTGGAGGGCGGCGCGGACCTGCGCACCGTGCAGATTCTCCTGGGGCACGCGGACATCAGCGCCACCGAGATCTACACCCACGTCGAGGCCAACCGGCTCAAGACCCTGCACCGGAAATTCCATCCGCGATCAACCATGTGATCATCGTAATAACGCAGAATATGAAATGAAAAATAAACAGGAAAGGATACAGGCCCCGACCGTGATCACGGCCCATGCCAACGCGGATTTCGACGCCCTGGGGGCCATGGTCGCGGCCAGCAAGCTCTACCCGGAAGCGGTGCTCATCTTTCCGGGCAGCCAGGAGTCCAGCCTGCGCAACTTCTTCATCGAGAGCACCACCTATCTCTTCAATTTCAAGGCCTTCAAGGACATCGAGCCCGAGTCCGTGAAGCTCTTGGTGGTCGTGGATACCCGCCAGCGTTCGCGGATTCCCCACGTCCGGCCCGTGCTGGACAACGAGGGGCTGCGCATTCACCTCTACGACCACCACCCGGACAGCGACGAGGACCTGCCCGCCGAAAAGACCGTGGTCCGCGACTGGGGCTCCACCACGACCATCATTGTGCACGAGATCAAGGAGCGCGGCCTGACCCTGAACACGGAAGAGGCCACCCTGCTCGGCATCGGCATCTACGAGGACACCGGTTCCTTCGGCTTCAACACCACCACACCGCAGGATTTCGAAGCCGCTGGCTGGCTCAAGTCCCAGGGCATGGACATCGAGGTCATCACCGACCTGCTGTCCCACGAACTGTCCGCCGAACAGGTCACCTATCTCGGCGAATTGTTCAAGAACGCCAAGACCTACGACATCCACGGCGTGGACGTGGTCATCACCGAGATGTCCACGGACAAGTTCGTGCCGGACTTCGCCCTGCTGGTCCACAAGCTCATGGACATGGAGAAGATCAAGGTGGTCTTCGCCCTGGGGCGCATGGCCGACCGCATCCACCTGGTGGCCCGGTCCAGGAACCCGGACGTCAACGTGGGCCGCATCTGCGCCTCCCTGGGCGGCGGCGGGCACGACGCGGCGGCCTCGGCCACGGTCAAGGACCGCACCCTTGCCGAGGTGCGCGACGACCTGTTCGCCCTGTTCTACTCCCAGATCAATCCGCAGATCGTGGTGGATTCCCTCATGTCCCGTCCGCCCGTGGTCATCGAGGGCGATAAGACCATGGCCGACGCCGTGGAGCTGATGACCCGCTACGGGCTCAAGGACGTACCCGTGGTGGAAAAGGACAGCATGCGATGCGTCGGCATCATCGGCCATAAAATCGCGGACAAGGCCATATCCCACCACCTGGGCGACGTGGGCCTGAGCGAATACATGACCCGGACCTTCGAGACCGTGGAGGCCAAGACAGATCTCTACCGGGTCATGGAGATTATTCTGAGCAACCGCCAGCGCATGCTGCCCGTGGTGGAGAACGGAGAACTGGTCGGGGTCATCACCCGCACGGACCTCATGAACATGCTCATCGAGGAGCCCGCGCGCATCCCTGACTCCCTCATGCCGGACCACCGCAGGGAGCGGAACATCGCCTCCCAGGTCAGGAACCGGCTGCCCCAGCGCATGCTCGACCTGCTCAGGGAGGCGGGCGAACTGGGGTCGGAAATGGGCTGGGAGGTCTACGCCGTGGGCGGGTTCGTGCGTGACATCCTGTTAGGTCGGCCCAACTTCGACCTCGACCTGGTGGTCGAGGGCGACGGCATCACCTTCGCCAAACGGTTCGCGGCCAGGCTCGGCGGCCGGGTCAAGGCGCACTCCAAGTTCAAGACCGCCGTGGTCATCCTGGACGACGGCCAGCGGGTGGACGTGGCCACGGCCCGGCTCGAATACTACGAATACCCCGCCGCCCTGCCCACGGTGGAGCTCTCGTCCATCAAGATGGACCTGTACCGCCGCGACTTTACGGTCAATGCCCTGGCTCTGCGCATCAATCCGGGCCGCTACGGGCAGTTGGTGGATTTTTTCGGGGCCGAGCGGGACATCCGCAACCGGACCATCCGCGTGCTCCATTCCCTGAGCTTCGTGGAGGACCCGACCCGCATCCTCCGGGCCATCCGCTTCGAGCGGCGCTTCGACTTCCAGATCGGCGGCCAGACCATGCGGCTGATCAAGAACGCGCTGAACCTCAAGTTGTTCAGCAAGCTCTCCGGCACCCGGGTCATGCACGAGCTGCAATTGATCATGAACGAGGAGGACCCCCTGGCCTGCCTGCTGCGCATGCAGGAGCTGGGCATCATGGAGGCCATCCACCCCCTGCTCTCCCTGGACAAGGAGCGCATCCAGATCCTGACCGAGCTGGTCAAGGTCCACAACTGGTACAAGCTCCTCTACCTGGACCCCGCAGTGGTCCCGTGGAAGCTGTATATCCTGGGCATGACCGCGGGCATCAAGCGGGACGAGATCAGCAAGGTGACCAGCCGCCTTCATTTCACCCAGCGGGAGGAGCGGGACTTTCTCCAGCTGCGGGACATGATCGGCGAGGCGCTCATGAAGCTCATGGGCTGGAAGGAGGGCCGTTCCCGCCTCAGCCGGTTGTACAAGATCCTCCATCCCATCCCGGTGGAAGGCATCCTGTTTCTCATGGCGCGCAGCCGCAAGGAATACATCCGGCGAAATATTTCACAGTATCTCGCCAGGTTGCAGTACATCGAGATCGAGGTGAACGGCAAGGACCTCAAGAATATCGGCATCGAGCCCGGCCCGATCTATACGATTATCCTGGACCGGCTGATGACGGCCAAGATCGACGGGCGCGCGGAAACCCGCCATGAACAATTGAATCTGGCGAAAAAATTGAATAAGGAACTGTCGGTGAACCTCAGGGACGAGAACGGTGACTAGACGCTTTCCCCTCTTGCCCTCGACAGGCAAGCCGTGTAGAAAATCAAGATGTTGGTTAGTCTGCGTCGACGCCTCCGGCATCGCGCGGCTAAACCGCAATCGGCTTGAAAATTAAATGGAAGTAAATCATGGATGTTTTGTGGGCGCCCTGGCGTCTTGAATACATACTCGGCCCCAAGCCCGAGGAGTGCGTCTTCTGCATTCCCGAGAGCACGGACGAGGACGAGGAGCGGTGCATCCTCGCCCGTGGCGAGCATTGTTTCGTGATCATGAACAAGTTCCCTTACAACAACGGGCATCTCATGGTTACTCCCTACCGTCACGTGAGCCACCTGACGGACCTGACGTTGGAAGAGTCCAACAACTGCATGTTGTGGATCAGGCGGAGCATCCAGGTGCTGGAAGACGCCTTCCATCCCCACGGGGTCAACATGGGGCTCAACCTGGGCGAGGCGGCAGGTTCCGGCATCGCCCAGCACATGCATTTTCAGATTGTCCCCCGATGGAATGGGGACGCTTCGTTTATGGCCGTCTTCGGCGAGACCACGGTCATCCCCGAACACCTGTACTCAACCTACAGCCGCCTCAAGCCGCTGTTCGATGCAATCACCGCGTAAGGAGAACCGCATGCGTTTTATCAAGGTCCTGTTTCTGTTGGCACTTTTTGTCTTTTCCATCCTGTTCTTCAGCCAGAACAACGATGTCCTTCTGCAGAACCTGACACTGATTCTCGATATACCCTACGTGGCCACCCTGCATTCCATCCCCCTGCCCTTCGGCGTCCTGATCCTGACCGCCTTCGTGGCCGGCTGTCTGCTGACCATGATCTACTTCGCGGTCGACAAGTTCCGGGGCGTGGCCAAGCTCAAGGAATGCCGCACCCGCATGGCCAGTCTGGAGCAGGAACTCAACTCCCTGCGCAACATGCCCATCAGCGAAGCTCCCTCCTTCTCCTCCACCGAGACCAAGGAAGAGGAGAACCTCTAGGAGACACCATGGGCTGGAATATCTTCAACCGCAAAAAGGCGCAGAGCGCCCTCCTGGACCGGGTTCGCATGTCGGGCAGCGGCGAGTCTCCGCCGGTGCAGGACACCCGCGCTGCCATCGAGGAGCTCAGCAAGGTCGTCCAGAACGACCCCGAGGCGGTTGAAATCTATCTTGCCCTCGGCAGCCTGTACCGTTCCCAGGGCGAAATCGAACGCGCCATCCAGATCAGAAACAGCCTTATCGTCAGGCCGGGCCTGGACCGCGAGTTCAAGGCCCGCGCCTGGTTCGAGCTGGGCCGGGACTTCCGGCGCGCCGGGTTCCTGGACCGGGCGGAGAAGGCCTTCCACGAGGCCCGCTCCCTGGGCCAGGATCCCATCTCCATCCATAGGGAAATGGCCCGGCTCACGGCCGAGCGCGGCGACTATGAAAAGGCCGCCGAATCCTACGGCCAGCTCGACCTTCCCCTGCCCCAGGCGCACTACCTGGTCCGTCTGGCCAAGGACCGCTTCACCGAGGGCAACGCATCCCAGGGCAGCCGGGCCCTGCGCCACGCCATCCGGGCCTATCCCGGTTCGGTGGAGGCATGGCTCGAGCAGATGACCCAGGCCTACAAGGCGGGCAACGCGGGCAAGGTCGGCGACGTCCTGGCCCATGCCCTGGACCATGTGGCCCCGGAACTGCGCTTCGTCCTGTTCGAAGGACTGCTGCTGGCCCTCGGGCAGGCGGAAAAGGCCCGGGTCAATTCCTTCGGCGAGGAGACCGAGTGGTCCAAGGCGTGCCCGGACGAGAAGGTCGTCGAGGTGGTGGTGCCGATCATCGAGACCCAGGAGCCGGACGTCCTGCTGCTCTACTACGGGGCCATGCTCCTGCTGCGCGTCGAGGACACGGACAACGCCCGGTCGTGGTTCGAGAAGGCGCTCATGCTCAATGCTGATTTCTGGCAGGCCCGGCTGGAACTGTTCGACCTCTCCCGTGCCGACCAGACCCTGACGCCCTTCTTCAAGGAACAGCTTTCCTTTTTCCTCGGCAGGGCCCGGCGCGTCCGGCGGTTCTTCTGCCACCACTGCGGCCTGAAGCGCGACCAGATTTTCTTCAACTGCCCGCGCTGCCACAGCTGGCACTCCATTGCCTTTCGAACCGACATCACCGAATAAAGACACCGCATCGACGATCTCGTGGTACAAAGAAAACTGACTCCCATGCTCGAGCAGTACCTCCGCTTCAAGGAGGAGAACCCGGGCTGCCTGTTGTTCTTCCGCATGGGCGACTTCTACGAACTGTTTTTCGAGGACGCCGAAGTCGTGTCCCGCGCGGTCCAGATCGCCCTGACCAGCCGCAATCCCAACGACGAGAATCCCATCCCCATGTGCGGCATGCCCCACCACTCGGTGGAGCCGTACCTGAGCCAGCTGCTCGACAAGGGATACAAGATCGCCATCTGTGATCAGATCGAAGATCCCAAGGAAGCCAAGGGGTTGGTCAAGCGCGATGTGACCCGCGTGCTCACGCCCGGCACCGTGGTCGAGGACTCCAACCTCAAGTCCAAGGCCAACAACTACCTGGGCGCGTTCTACTGGGATGACGCCAAGGAGGCGGGGGGCATCGCCTGGCTCGACTTCTCCACGGGCCAGTGGTCCGGGCTCTACAGCCGCAAGGAGCCCGAGCTGTGGCAGTGGATGGTCAAGATCAATCCGAGCGAGCTGCTCCTGCCCCAGGGCGTCAAGGTCCCGCCCCAGTTCAGCGACCTGTCGGGCCAGGTCACGAGCGTGGCCCCGGGCACCTTCTTCGACCTGGCCGGGGCGCGTACCCGCATCCTGGAGGCCCAGCACGCGGCCGACCTGGACAGCCTCGGCCTGGCGGGCAAGAACGAGCTGGTCCGGACCTGCGGCGCCCTGCTCCACTATCTGGACCAGACCCAGAAGGGCGAGTTCGGCCACCTGGGCGAGTTCAAGCCGCTCAATCTCGGCAAGCACCTCCTGCTGGACGAAGTCACCGAGCGCAATCTCGAAATTTTCCGGCGGCTTGACGGCCGGGCCGGGCTCGGCACCCTGTGGCAGGTCATGGACAGGACCATGACGCCCATGGGCGGCCGCCTGCTCGAGGCCCGCCTGCGCCAGCCGTGGCGCAACCTCGCGCCCATCGAGAAGACCCAGGAGTGCGTGGCCTTTCTGTTCGAGCGCGACCGGCTGCGGGCCGACATCCGCCACGGCCTGGACTCGGTCTACGACCTGGAACGCCTCTCCACCCGCATCTTCCTGGGCCGGGCCAATCCCAAGGATTTCATCGCCCTGCGCCGCAGCCTGTCCCAGCTGCCCCTGCTCCATACCCTGCTGAGCGGGGAGAACCTGGACGCGGCCCCGGAGCTCAAGCGCATCTTCGGCAAGTGGGACGCCATGGACGACCTGTGCTCCCTGCTCGACGCCGCCCTGGTGGACAGCCCCCCGCCCGTGATCACGGACGGCGGCCTGTTCCGCAAGGGGTACGACCCGGTGCTCGACGAACTCATCGAGCTCAACGAACACGGCGAGGACCGGCTCAAGGCCCTGCACCAGGCGGAACTGGCCAAGAACGACATCCCCAAGCTGAAGCTCGGCTTCAACAAGGTCTTCGGCTACTATTTCGAGGTCTCCAAGGCGTACAAGGGGCAGGTTCCGGACCATTTCATCCGCCGCCAGACCCTGGTCAACAGCGAGCGCTACATCACCCCGGAACTCAAGGAGATGGAGGACCGGATCATCTCCGCCTCCGAAGAACGCAAGAGCCTGGAATACAAACTTTTCCAGGAACTGCGCGAGCGCCTGGCCAAGGCCCGCTCCCGATTCCTGTTCATGGCCGACGTGGTCGCCTCCCTGGATTACTGGCAGGGACTTGCCGAGGCCGCGCGGGTCAACGAGTGGGCCCGCCCCATGCTGCACGAGGCGCTGGACATTGAGATCGAGCAAGGGCGGCATCCAGTGGTCGAGGCGGCCATGGGCGCGTCCAACTACATCCCCGGCGACCTGCGCATGGACGAGAGCCGCCGCATCCTGCTCATCACCGGCCCGAACATGGCCGGTAAGTCCACGGTTCTCCGTCAGGTGGCCATCATGACCATCATGGCCCAGATCGGTTCCTTCGTCCCGGCCCGCAGCGCGCGCATCGGCCTGGCGGACCGCGTCTTTTCCCGCGTGGGGGCCTCGGACAACCTGGCCCAGGGCCACTCCACGTTCATGGTCGAGATGACCGAGACCGCGCGCATTCTCAGGCAGGCCACCCGGCGCAGCCTGGTCATCCTGGACGAGATCGGGCGTGGCACCAGCACCTATGACGGCCTGTCCCTGGCCTGGGCCGTGGTCGAGGAACTGTCCACCCGCGCGGGCGGCTCGGTGCGCACCCTGTTCGCCACCCACTACCACGAGCTGACCAGCCTGGAAGGCAAGATCGAGGGACTGCGGAACCTGAACATCGCGGTCAAGGAGTGGAAAGGGGATATCGTGTTTTTACGCAGGCTTGTTCCCGGCCCCGCCGACCGCAGCTACGGCATTGAGGTGGCCCGGCTGGCCGGGGTGCCCCGTCCCGTGGTGGAGCGCGCCCGGGAAATCCTTGCGGAACTCGAAGAAAAATCGCAGGATAGCCAGGCTAAAGGGGCCGTGGACCGGGCTTCGCAGACCCTGCTGCCCGGCTTCGGCGCGCCGCCCATAAAGATCGACCGCGAGCTCTGCGAGCACCCGATCATCACCCAGCTCACGGACCTGGACGTGGACGGCATGACCCCCATCCAGGCGCTGATGCTGCTCAATCAGTGGAAGGACATGATCAAGGACTGACCCATGCGTAAATCCATTGTCATCACCACCCTGCTCCTCTTTGCCCTGGCTTCGCTGTCCGGGTGCGCCCTGGGCCGCAAGCAGTGGCCGGAGGCAGCCAAAAGCCAGGACCGGTTCACCCTGAAACTCATGGACGGCGAGCGCATCGACGATTGCCTGGTTGTCCAGGTGGCCGTGTCGGGCTCGGTGGACCGGTTGTGGCGGGCCAGCGTGCTCTACGAGGCCGTGGGCGACGAAGAGGGCCAGGGCTGCGAGGGCTGCCCGTTCGTTCCCCGCGCGGCGCAGCATTTCACCCGTGGCCAGGAAGGGTTCGACCTGCAGGGCAATGTCCTGCGGCTGAGCATCTGTGGGCTCGAGCCCGGCGTTGAGTACCGCTTCCGGGTGTCCGGCAAGAGCGAAATCCCGACCATGGCCCTGCAGTACACCGACGTATACAAGGCCGAGCCCTGAGCCCGGTCCCCTGTTTTATATCGGAAAAGTATTGGATGATATCGTTTCATAAGGCGTATTGATCCCCATACATCTTTATCAGGAGATCGAATCATATGCATCATTTCGAACATCGGGACGGCGTGCTGTTTGCCGAAGAGGTGAGCGTCACCGAATTGGCCGAGCAGTACGGCACTCCGCTCTATATCTATTCCGCAGCGACCTTCAAGCGGCATTTTCACGCCTTTGACTCCGCCTTCGGCGAGCTGGATCACCTGACCTGTTTCTCGGTCAAGGCCAACTCCAACCTGTCCGTGCTCAAGATGCTGGCCAAGGAAGGCGCGGGCATGGACATCGTGTCCGGCGGCGAGCTCTACCGCGCCCTGCAGGCCGGTGTGGACGCCAGCCGCATCGTCTATTCCGGCGTGGGCAAGCGCGACTCCGAGATCCGCGAGGCCCTGGAGGCCCGCATCCTCATGTTCAACGTGGAGTCCATGGCCGAACTGGAGCGGATCAACCAGGTGGCCGGGGAAATGGGCACCACCGCGCGCGTCAGCTTCCGCATCAACCCGGACGTGGACCCGCAGACACACCCCTACATCTCCACCGGCATGCAGAAGAACAAGTTCGGCCTGGACATCGATCTGTCCCTGGAGGCCTACAAGCGGGCCGCCGAACTCGAGAACATCGAGCCCGTGGGCATGGACTGCCACATCGGCTCCCAGCTGACCTCCCTGGATCCGTTCCTGGAGGCCCTGGACAAGCTTTTGGCCTTCCACGCCCGGCTCAAGGATCTCGGCATCGAGATCAAGTACCTGGATCTGGGCGGCGGCCTGGGCATCCCCTACAACGAGGAAGAGCCGCCCCACCCCGCCGAGTTCGGCAAGGCGCTCAGCGACAAGCTCAAGGGGTTGCAGCTCAAGGTCATCCTGGAGCCGGGCCGGGTCATCGCGGGCAACGCGGGCATCCTGGTCACCAAGGTGGTCTACACCAAGTCCAATCCGACCAAGAATTTCCTGATCGTGGACGCGGCCATGAACGACCTTATCCGCCCCAGCCTGTACGGCTCCTACCACCGCATCGAGGAGGTGGAGCAAAAGGGTCGCGAGCCCAAGGTCTATGACGTGGTCGGCCCTATCTGCGAGTCCGGCGACTTCCTGGCCCGCGACCGCGAGCTGCCCGCCGTGGAACAGGGCGAGCGGCTGGTCTGCTATTCGGCCGGGGCCTACGGCTTCACCATGTCGTCCAACTACAACTCCAGGCCGCGCGCCTGCGAGCTCATCGTGGACGGCGACAAGGTCATTGTCGCCCGTCGGCGAGAGACGTATGACGATCTCATAATGAACGAACTCTAGCTCAAACGGCCGGGGGTTCGCCCCCGGCTTTTTTTTCGGGTCCCGACATGGCGCGACTGAACACCTTCCATCTCCCCACCGACCAGTGGCCCGCCCGCGTGGGCGACGTGGTCCGCCTGACCGGGCCCGAAGCCCGGCATATGGGCACCATCCTGCGCACGGAAAAGGCGCAGACGGTCCGGCTCTTCGACGGACAGGGGCGCGACGGGCTGTTCTCGGTGCGCGACATCGCCAAAAACCGGGCCGAACTCGAGGCCCTGGAACTGGCCGAGCACCCTGCCCCGGCTGGCGGACTGACCCTGGCCATCGGCTGGGGCAAGTCCAAGCGGCGGGACTATCTTCTGGAAAAAGTCGTAGAACTCCAGGGGCGTGGCGTGATCTTCTGGCAGGCCATACGCAGCCAGGGAGCCCTCCCCGAGGACCCCAAGGCGACCTGGAACGAGAAGTTCATCCAGGCGGCCAAGCAGTGCGGAGTCGTCCGGCTGCCCGAGCTCGACACCGTGTCCGGCGGCGTGGACGGCCTCCTGGCCATGGCCGGGGAGTTCGACCGCTGCTACCTGGCCTGGGAGGCCGAAGAGGCCACCACACCCCTGTCGCCGGGCATGCTTTCCAAAGGGCGCACTCTTGTAGTAATCGGACCGGAAGGCGGCTTCGACCCCGTGGAGGCGGACAAGTTGATCCATGCCGGATTCGGACCGGTGACGCTCGGCCCCTCCATCCTGCGCTGGGAGACCGCCGCCGTGTATTGTTTGAGTCTCGCCATGTTCGGCGCACAGGACAGGTCATGAAGCTGGAAATAGAAGAAAGCCAACCGCTTGCCGACAGGATTCGTCCGGCCACCATGGACGATTTCGTGGGCCAGGGCCACATCCGCAACCGGATCGATGCCTTTGCCCAGTCCAAGCGCATGCCCAGCCTGCTGCTCTTCGGCCCCCCCGGCTGCGGCAAGTCCACCCTGGCCCTGCTCCTGGCCCAGTTGACGGGCAAGAAATACCTGCGGGTCAGCGCGCCCGAGGCGGGGTTGACCGCCCTGCGCAAGATGCTGCCCGGCCAGGAAATCCTCATTCTCGACGAGCTGCACCGCTTCTCCAAGGCCCAGCAGGACTTCTTCCTGCCCATCCTGGAGAGCGGCGAAATCACCCTGCTGGCCACCACCACGGAGAACCCCTCGTTCAGCGTCACCCGCCAATTGCTCTCCCGGCTGCACGTCCTGCGTCTGCGCCAGCTCAGCCGCGAGGAACTGGTGGGCGTGTCCCATCGCGGGGCCCAGGAACTGGGCGTGGAGCTTGAGGAGGAGAGCCACAGGATGCTCGCGGCCATGGCCGGAGGCGATGCGCGCACCCTGCTGAATTTGCTGGAGTATACGGCGGAGCTGCCCAAGGAAAGGCGCTGCCCGGAGTGTTTGCGCGAGTCTTTGCCCGAGATCGTGGTTCGGGGCGACCGCGACGGCGATTCGCACTATGAGCTGGTCTCGGCCATGATCAAGTCCATCCGGGGGTCGGACCCGGACGCGGCCCTGTACTACCTGGCCTGTCTGCTGGAGAGCGGCGAGGACCCGCGTTTCGTCACCCGGCGGCTGATCATCTCGGCCACGGAGGACGTGGGGCTCGGCGACCCGTTCGCCCTGAACCAGGCCGTGGCCTGCCATCAGGCCGTGGAGGCCATCGGCATGCCCGAAGGGCTCATCCCCATGGCCCAGACCGCCGTCTATCTCGCCCTGGCGCCCAAGAGCAATTCCACCTACGCCGCCTACCGCACCGCCCAGAAGGAGGTCCGCGAGAACGGCACCTTTGCGGTGCCCCTGCATCTGCGCAACGCGACCAGCTCCCTGCAGCGGGAATGGGGCTACGGGCGCGGCTACCTGTACCCCCACAACTTCCCCAAGGGGTGGGCGGATCAGGATTACCTGCCGAGCGAACTGCTGGGCCGCAAGTTCTATCATCCCAAGGACCAGGGCGAGGAACCCCGGCTTACCGCCTGGCTGCGGCAATTCAAGAAGCAGCGATAATTTGCCCAATGAAAAGGCCTGGTTGAAATTTCAACCAGGCCTTTTCTTCATGAGCTACTTCAGCTTTTTCAGGACTGCTTCCGGTACAGTTTCCGCCACTCGTCCAGGAAAAGAATGGCCGTATCCAGGTCGTCCAGCCTGCCCCGCTGCTGCCGGACCGCCCAGACCAGATCCTCGAAGGCCACGTCCTCGGGCAGGCCGAGCCGGGCCAGGAGCGCGCGGATGTCCGCCTGCAATTCGGGCGGATAGTCCTGGCCGAATACCGGGGAGCCTTCGCGGGACGTGGGCCAGCCCGGAATGCGCTCGGCCGTGAATTCGAGCAGGGTGCGCATGCGCTGCGCATAGGTGTGGTCCTTGAGGGCGCGGGCCCGCGCCCGGTCGGCGAAGGCCTGGCGCTCCTCTGGTCGCGAGGAAAAATATTCAATTTTTTCGATGAGCTCTTCGATTGACGAGAAGGTCGCCAATTCTTCCTCCGTGAACGCCTCCTCCATGAGGGTGCGTTTGTCCACCAGTTGGAACGCACCGCAGGCGGCCAGTTCGAAGGTGCGCGGGTTGACGAAGTCGCCGAAGGTGACCAGTGCGTCGGCCTGGATGGACGAGTGGAGGTTCAGGTTGATGGTTGTGGCGTTGAATATTTTCACGCAATCCTCGGAGGTTACGCGTGCGCCCTTGAGTTGGACCAGCGGTTCGAGCACGTGGTCGCCCTCCCACTCCGTGCCCCAGATCTTGAAGTCGAAATTGACCAGCTCATGGAAGGCCTTGCGCCGGTTGGGATAGCCCGCGCCCATGAACGAGACTTCGGAGCCGAATTTGCGCCGCTCCACCGGGCTCAACTCCACCGGGCAGTGAAAATCCGGCTGGGCGGCCAGGGGCAGGTACAGGGCGTTCTCCTGGCCGATGTCCGCAAGGTCCTCAAAGAACTGCCCTTTCTGGATCACGGCAAAGACGTCGTACAGGGGCGCGAACGATTTCCAATAGGTGAACAGGTCGTGGTCCTCCACGAACCACATGGCCGTGGCCACCCCGTCGCGTTTGAGCCGTTTCAGGGCCTGCGGATTGAGCGGAGCCTGGGCCATGGCCAGGACTAGGTCCGGCTCGAAGGTCTCGACCTTGGCCAGGATGGCCTGGCTGATAACGTTCAGGAAGGAATTCTGCAAGTAATCCAGGCGGTCCGTGGTCACCTTGAGGTCGTTCATGGCGGTGTAGGCCGGGTAGAAGTCCGGGGCCTCGAAGACCTCGGCCAGGTGCCCTTCCTGCTTCAGGGCCGAGGCCACGTACCGGCCGATGGGCAGGGAGCCGCCGTAGAGCGGCAACACGACGAGAATACGGAGCGTTTCCATGAGGTTATTCCTGTGCCTTTGAGGGCTTTTCAGCGGTCATCCAATCCTTTTCCCGGTAAAGTTGCCCGGCAAAGGCCTGTTCCAGCCGGTCGAAGCGCGGTTCCGCACCGGTCAGGTGGTGGAGGAGAAAATTGCGCAGCACGGCCCGCCTGGGCGCGTCCGTATCGGTCCCGGCAAAGGGGTCGTAGGTCTGGCCCAGACCGTCGAACGCGGAACGCAGGGCCAGGAGCCCTTGGGGCGCGTGTTCGGCCTTGCCCGTGGCCAGGAAACGGCGGAAGCCCGGGTCGGCGAATCCGTTCAGGCACTTGACGTTTTCCTGGCACGGCGCGGTTTCCAGGCATGGCAGGCAGTCGGTCACGGCCTGGTAGACCGTGTGCCCGAGGCCGTAGGGGCCGGTCTCGAAGCACCAGGCCGAGGACAGGAAAAAGGCGGCTACGGGCGTGCCCAGATGGGCGGCCAGGTGCATGGTCCCTGTGTCCGGGGTGATCAGCAGGTCCAGGCCGTCGACGACGTCCACCAGCTGTGGCCAGTCCGTCCGGCCCGCCAGGTTCTCGGTCACGGCTTGCAGGTTTGCGGGCAGTTCCTTGGCTACGGCCTGCCCTGCGGCGCGTTCGGCCGGTCCGCCCAGGAGTTTGATGGACCGCGTCTTGCGCGAACCGGCCAGGGTGGCCGTGATCTGCGCCAGCAACGGCGCGGGCAGCGAGCGCCGGGATTCGCGCCCGGCCAGGACCACGCCGATGCCGCCGCCCTTGGGAGTGGCCTCGGGGTTGATCGCGGGCGCGGGGAGCATGTCCGGGCAGTACGCGCCCCAGAAGTCCACCAGGTTCATGCCCAACCGGCGGAAGCCGGACCAGCGCATGGCCATGGCGGGCCAGCGGCCGGTGATCTCCTGGCCGTTGCGCCACGCGTACCCTTCTACCCTCTCGGGATCGAACAGGGCGGCCAGGCGGAAGTTCAGGGCCGAAAAATTGATATTGTAGACGGCCTCGAAGTTCAGGGCCGCCAGCTCGGCAAAGGCGCGCCGGTTGTCCAGGAGCATCCTGAGCGAGGCCTCACCGTTGCTCAATCCCGTGCCGTGAGCCGTGATCGGGTGCAGGACCGCGTCGGGATAGACCAGCCGGGCCAGGGGGGCCAGGGAAGCGTCCAGGCACAGGTGGACCGTGGCCTCGGGGCGTGCCGCAAGGGTTGCGAGCAGCCGCTTGGTCTGGATCAGGTCCCCGAACCGGGCGAGTTGTATGACGAGGTAATTCTTCATGTTGTTTCGCGCGTGTCAAAACACTAGCGTAATTCCAATGATTCTTGCAAGAACCGGGCAATTTCCCATTTTACATGTTTGCGCGCATTGGTTATCAAGACGCATGCGATATTACCCCATCTTCGTGAACCTGGAAAACAAGGGCTGTCTGGTGATCGGCGCGGGCGAGGTCGGCAAGCGCAAGATCCAGTCCCTGATCGATTCCGGGGCCGGTCACGTGACCATCATCGACACCCGCGAGCCGGGGCCGGAGTTCGACTCGGTCACGGCCCTGCCCAACGTGGATTTTCATTGCCGCGAGTTCGCGGACACGGACCTGGACGGGAAATTCCTGGTCATTGCCTGCACCTCTTCCGAGGAGGTCAACTGGCGCATCAGCAACCTGTGTCGCGACCGGGGCATCCTGTGCAACATCGTGGACCAGCCCGAGAAGTGCAGCTTCATCGTGCCCGCCACGGTCAAGCGCGGGGATTTGACGGTGGCCATCTCCACGGCGGGCCGCAGCCCGGCCATGGCAAAGCGCATCCGCAAGGAATTGCAGGAGAGTTTCGGTGACGAGTACGCCCACCTGCTGACCGCCATGGGCCGCATCCGGCCGCTCATGCTCTCCCTGGGGCTGACCACGGCCGATAACACGGCGGTCTTCCGCTCCCTGGTCAATTCCGCCCTGCTCGACGCCATGAAGGGTCACGACCTTGACGCGGCCACGGAAATTCTTAAAGAATCGTTGCCCGACCCGTTGCACGACAACATCCCGGAGTTGCTTGATGGGCTTGTTTGAATCGCTCCACATAGTGATCATCGCGCTCTATGCGCTCGGCACCGTGCTGTTCCTGACCTCCCTGTTCACGGAGAACGACAGGCTCAAGCGCATCGCCATCTGGCTCGCCGTCCTCGGCTTCACCTTCAATACCGTGGACCTGGGGCTGACCCTGAGCCGTGATCCGGCTGTCCTGAGCGGCGGCAATTTTTATTTCAACATCATTGGCTGGTGCGCTCTGGCCGTGTATTTCTTCCTGTGGTGGCGGCTGCGCTTGGAGTACCTGGCCATCACCGCCCTGCCCTTCGCCCTGCTGCTGTTCATCGCCTCCCTGGCCCTGGGCGGCATCCGGGTGATCTGGCCGCCGAGGCTGACCGCCCTGTTCTTCGGCCTGCACATCGGCTCTCTCGTGCTCACCCTCGGGGCGCTGATGATGGCGTTCGGCGCGGGCGTGGCCTTTCTCTATTACAATCACAAGCTCAAGACCAAGGAAGGGCTGTCGGCCATAGGAAACGCGGTTCCCTCGCTGGACAAGTTCGACACCGTCAACCGCTGGGCCGTGCTGATTGGGTTCCCGCTCTACACCCTGGGCATCTTCTCCACCTTCAGCTGGTACCTGATAGCCCCGTTCAAGCCCTTTACCTGGGACATCATGAAAATCGGCTCCCTGGCGGTCTGGTTCCTCTACGCATTTCTCTTCCATCAGCGCGTGGTGCTCGGCTGGCGTGGACGCAAGCCCGCCATCCTGGCCATCTGGGTCTTTGCCGGGATGTGCATCTCTCTCATTCACCACGCCATCACCTTCAGGGCGGCACCATGAACAAGCAGATAATCCTCATAGGCCTCAACCACCGCACGGCGGGCGTGGAAGTGCGCGAGAAATTCGCCCTGACCGACGTCGAGAATTTCGAACAGGGCCTCATGGCCCACTGTCCCGTGCTGGAGTGCATGGCCCTGTCCACCTGCAACCGGGTGGAGATCGTGGCCGTGGCCCGCAAGGTCCCGGCGCGGGAATGTATGGACGCCATAGTCGGCTACTGGGCCGAGGCGTGCAACGGCTCGCCCGAGCTGCTGGTGGAGAACCTCTACCAGTATGCGGACCTGGACGCCGTGAGGCACCTCTTCACCGTGGCCTCTTCGCTGGATTCCATGGTCATGGGCGAGCCGCAGATTCTCGGCCAGCTCAAGGACGCCTACCGGTCCGCCGTGGACAAGGGGACGGCCAAGACCATCGTCAACCGGCTGCTGCACAAGTCCTTTTCCGTGGCCAAGCGCATCCGCACCGAGACGGCCATCGCTTCGAGCGCGGTGTCCATCAGCTATGCGGCCGTGGAGCTGGCGCGCAAGATCTTCGGCGACCTCAAGCCCACCAGGGCCATGCTGGTCGGCGCGGGCGAGATGGCCGAGCTGGCCGCCATGCACCTGCTGCGCAACGGGGTCAAGGAGATCATCATCGCCAACCGCACCCTGTCACGGGCCAAGGACCTGGCCGAGAGCCTGGGCGGCGAGCCCATTCAGATCGAGGCCATGCCGGACCGGCTGCACGAGGTGGACATCGTCATCTCCTCCACCGGCTCCCCCGTGGCCGTGATCAAGGCCAAGGACGTCAAGGCCGTGCTCCGCAAGCGCAAGAACAAGCCCATGTTCTTCATCGACATCGCCGTGCCGCGCGACATCGACCCGGACGTCAACACCCTGGACAACGTCTATCTCTACGACATCGACGACCTCAAGGAAGTGGTGGACGAGAACATGGCCCAGCGCCAGGGAGAGGCCACCAAGGCCCGCGCCGTGGTGGACCTGGAGACCGAGACCTTCGGCAACTGGCTCAATTCGCTCAATATTCAGCCCACCATCGTGGACTTGGTCGGCAAGTCCGAGGACGTGGCCATGCGCGAGCTGGCCAAGACCCTCAAAAAGATCGGCCCGGTGAACGACGGGACCCGCAACGCCCTGGAAAGGCTGGTCCTGTCCATCGCCCACAAGTCCCTGCACGAGCCCATCTGTTTTCTCAAGCGCCGCACCCAGGAAGAGGGCTCGGCCGAGCGGTTCATCGACCTGGCCCGGCGGATGTTCAACCTGGACGACGAGTCCGTGCCGGAAGACGCCCATCTGGACCGCAAGACGGCGACCTGCGCCCCCGAGGACATCGAGCAGTACATCGAAATTTCTAAAAAGGAACAATAATGCGCACCTATCTCATAGAAGACCTGAACGACAAGGACTACCGGACCATCATCGACGCCTTTGACGAGCTCGGCCTGCGCGGCTCCATCGACGGCATCTACTACCTGCCCCTGCCCGAGGACCTGCTCCAGGGAGAGCAAAAGGCCCATCTGGGCGAATGCGGCCCCTTTTTCATGGCCCTGGAGGCCGTGGATTCCCCGGACCAGAACAGCCTGCGTCTGGAGCTGCTCGTCCGCGCCCGGAACAAGATCCGCTGCTCCTGCGTATCCTACGCCGACTCGGCCCAGCGCAAGCACATGATCGAATACCTCGACCAGTTCATCGAGGAGCTGGAAGTCTCCGTCTAGCATGACCAGCGCGCCCGCCGACATCCCGCAGACCCTGCAGGACCTCCTGCCCAAGTGGGCGCATTTCTGCCTGTACGCGGGCCGGTTCGTCGAAGAGGAACTCGGCATCGACCTGGAGGGGCGCCGCGTCCTGGTCGGCCTGTCCGGCGGCGTGGACTCCACCGCCCTGCTCCTGGTCCTGCACTACCTTTCCAAGCGCGTCGGCTTCACTGTCGGCGCGGTCCATCTCGACCATCAATTGCGCCCGGAATCCGCCCTGGACGCCGACTTTGCCCGCGCCCTGTGCGGAGCCCTCGGCATCGACTGCGCGGTCGAGTCGCGTGACGTGGCCCGGCTGGCCGAGGAACGCGGCGTGGGGCTCGAGGAGGCCGGGCGCGAGGCGCGTTACCGGCTCTACGCCGAGGTGCGGGAGTCCGGCGGGTACGACTATGTAGCCCTGGGGCATCAGCTGGACGACCTGAGCGAGGACGTGCTCATGCGCCTGATCCGGGGCACGGGCTGGCCCGGCCTGTCCGGCATGGCCGGTTTCGACCCCGCGCGCGCCCTGATCCGCCCCCTGCTGCTCATCCCCAAGTCCACCCTCAAGGCGTTCGTCACCCACGTGGGCGTCGGCTGGCGCGAGGACGCGTCCAACGCCGACTCGTCCATGACCCGCAACCGCGTGCGCAACGAGATCCTGCCGCTCATCGAGAAGGAGAACCCGGCCTTCTGGCAGTCGGTGGCCCGATTGTGGCGCATCGGCCGCGTGGAGCAGGACTTCTGGGAACAGCTCGAGTCCGGGGCTTGTGAAATCCTGGATAATTCCCGCCTCGAATCCCTGCACAAGGCGGAGCGGCTGCACCTGTACAAGGCGTGCCTGGACCGCCTCGGACCGGGCCAGGCCCTGGCCGACACTTTGTTCAAGCTCGACGAGGCATGGCGGGATAAACGCAATACCGCGGTCTTCCAGTTCCCCGGCGACAAGACCGCCACAATCACCGCATCGGGCGTGGTTTTCTCCGCCAAGCATTGACTTCCGGGCTGGCCCGGTATAAGAGCATGTGATCTTTTGCACAATGTGTCGGAATGGCCTGTCGGCATTTCGCTTTTTCATCATCAGGAGGAATTATGAATATTCTGATTTTCGGCCCCAACGGCTCCGGTAAAGGCACCCAGGGCGACATCGCCAAGGACAAGTACAAACTGGACCACATCGAGTCCGGCGCCATCTTCCGCAAGCACATCGGCGGCGGCACCGAGTTGGGCATGAAGGCCAAGGAGTACATCAACAAGGGCGAACTGGTTCCTGATGATATCACCATTCCCATGGTCCTGGATGTGCTTTCCAATTCCAAGAGCGGCTGGCTCCTGGATGGTTTCCCCCGCTCCCTGGTTCAGGGCGAAAAACTCTGGGAAGCCCTGCAGAAGGACGGCGTGAAGCTCGACTACGTCATCGAGATCAAGCTGCCCCGCGAGATCGCCAAGGCCCGCATCATGGGTCGCCGTCTGTGTGAGAACAATCCGAACCACCCCAACAACGTCGGCATCCCGGCCATCGCCCCCGACGGCGACAAGTGCCGCGTCTGCGGCGGCGCCCTGACCGCCCGCCAGGACGACCAGGACGAAGGCGCCATCGACGTCCGTCACAACATCTACTACGATGAAGAAACCGGCACCATGGCCGCCTGCAACTACTTCAAGAATCTCAAAGGCGCCGACTTCAAGTACATCCAGCTCGACGGCGAAAAGTCCATCAACGAGATCAAGGAATACCTCATCAGCCAGCTCGACTAAGCGCTGATTGATTGACTATAGAAAGCCCCTCCGGCCATGCCGGAGGGGCTTTTTTTGGGGCTTGCGGCCGTATCATTGTCCCACAGACGGAGGGAACCGAATCCCCAGAGGTGGCGTCAGTCCCTTTTCCTTGCCAGAAGGATGGTTGCGAAACCGCATTCGGGGTCTTCAAACACGAAATCCTCGATCTTGAAATCCAGTTTCTCCAGGATGTTCCGATATTCCTCCGGCGACAGGCTGGCGTGATAGACGTCCTGACCGGCGACGTGGCCGCCGCACTCCCCTTCCTCCGGCCCCACGGTGAGCAGCAGCACTCCGCCGGGGTTGAGGTGGCGGGAGAAGCACGGGAGCACCGCCCGTTGCTCCTCGCGGGACAGATGAAAAAAGCTGTGCCAGCCCAGCAGGCCGTCATACCGCCGGCCCATATCAAGCTCACGCATGTCCGCTTGATGCCAGCGCTGTTCCGGGAAGCGCCGTCCGACCAGCGTGATCATGGATTGCGCGTAATCCACACCGGTCAGATCGTATTCCTTCTCGATGAAATACCGCGCGATCGGCTCGCCCGTCCCGCAACCGACATCCAGGATGGAAGCGTTTTCGGGCAGCAGCTCCTCGAATTTTTCCAGCCAGCTGCGCTCGAACAATCTCTTGGTGCGCTCCTGATCGAATTGTACGGCGTTGCGCTCGTATACGCCGTGGGTACCGGTGGCTATGGCCTTCAAGTCCTTCATATGGCTGCTCCGTCTCCATGAGGTAACCCAATGCGCCCTCGGCCACAATGGAGTCTCCGAGAAGCGGCGGGCGCCGCTGCCGGTGGAATAAAAAAAGAGGAGGACCATGCGGCCCTCCTCTTCGTATTTGCGGATAACGAGCGGTTAGGCGTCGTCTTCCTCCCGGATTTCGCTGGGGCCGAATCCGTAGAGGATGGGGCTGGCCACGAAGATGGAGGAATAGGTACCCACGGTGATGCCGATGAGCAGCGCCAGGGCGAAGTCGTGGATGACCGAGCCGCCCATGACGTACAGGCAGAGCACGACCAGGAGCGTGGTGCCCGAGGTCAGGATGGTGCGCGACAGGGTCTGGTTCACGGACAGGTTGATGATTTTGCCGAAGGACAGCTTGCCCTGCTTGGCGATGGTGTTCTCGCGGATGCGGTCGAACACGATGATGGTGTCGTTGAGCGAGTAACCCACGATGGTCAGCAGCGCCGCGATGATGGTCAGGTCGAATTCCTTGTTCATGATGGAGAACAGGCCGACCGTGATCATCACGTCGTGTATCAGCGCCACCACCGCTCCCAGGGCGTAGTTCAGTTTGAGGTACCAGCACAGCCCCAGGGTGATGACCAGGGCGGCCAGGATGAGCCAGCCCATGTCGAGGCCGAGCAGGCCGATGCCGTAGACGCCGCCGGCCAGGGCGGCGGCCATGACCGCAGCCGCAGTCCAGCGCTGCTCGAAACGGCCGGAGATGTACACGGCGATGAGCAGGACCGCGTAGAACAGGGCCTCAAGGGCCTGGGAGCGCAGGTCCGCGCCGACCTTGGGGCCGACCATTTCGAGCCGTTGGATCTCGAAGCCCGCCTTGAGGTTGGTGGTCAACGCCTGGCCGATCTTGGCCCGGACCTCTTCGGAGGTGATGTTCGAAGAGGAGGTGCGGATCAGGTATTCGTGGTCGCCCTCAAGACCGAGGGTCTGGACGACCAGGCCGGGCAGCTTGAGTTCTTCCACCGCGTCCTTGATGTCGCCCACGCCGATGGCCTTGTCGATCTTCACCTGGACGATCATGCCGCCCGCGAAGTCGATGCCGTACTTGGGGCCGCCCTTGATTATCAGGGAGCCGAGGCCGGCCAGGATGAGGACCGCCGACAGGATGAAGGCGAGTTTGCGGATGCCTACGAAGTCGATCTTTGTATCGGGTTTGATTATTTGAAGTCCCATAGTCGTCTCCCCCTAGATGCTCAGCTTCGCGTTGTCGGCGCGGTGTTTCAGGTACAAATCGAACAGGATGCGCGACACGAAGATGGCCGTGAACATGGAGGAGATGATGCCGAGCGTCAGCGTGACGGCGAAGCCGCGGATGGGTCCCGTACCGAACTGGTACAGGATGATGGCCGCGATGACCGTGGTGACGTTGGCGTCGAGGATGGTCAGGGTGGCCCTGCCATATCCTTCCGCCACGGACTGCTTGGCGGACAAGCCGCGCCTGAGTTCCTCACGGATGCGTTCGTAGATGATGACGTTGGCGTCGACCGCCATACCGATGGTCAGGATGATACCGGCTATGCCCGGCAGGGTCAGGGTCGCGCCGAACGCGGCCAGACCGCCCATGATGAGCATGATGTTCAGGACGAGCACGATGTCGGCGACCATGCCGCCGAAGCCGTAGTAAAGGACCATGAATCCGAGGACGGCGGCCATGCCCACCATGGCGGACAGGATGCCGTTGTTGATGGATTCCTGACCCAGGGACGGGCCCACTGCGCGCTGTTCGAGGATGGTCACGGGCGCGGGCAGGGAGCCGGCGCGGAGCACGACCGCCAGGTCGCGGGCCTCTTCACGGGTAAAGTTGCCGGTGATGGAGGCCTTGCCGCCCGAGATGCGTTCGCGGATGACCGGCGCGGAATAGACCTTGCCGTCCAGGACGATGGCCATGCGCTTGTTGACGTTGTCCGCGGTCAGGTCGGTGAAGATCTTGGCGCCGCGCGCGTTGAAGGTCAGCGCGACGTAGGCGTTGTTCCACTGGTCCAGGCGGACCTGGGCGTCGGACACGTATTCGCCGGTGAGGACCGCGTCCTTCTTGAGAACGATGTCCGACTCGGTGTAGCTGCCGTTGGGCTGGCGGTGCTGGAGCTTGGCGATCTCGCGGCCGGGGGCCAGGATGCCCTGCTGCGCCTTTTTCAGGTCGGCGGTGTCGTCGACCATCTTGAATTCGAGGTGCGCGGTCTGCCCGATGATCTTGATGGCCCGCTCGGGGTCCTTCAGACCGGGCAGCTGGACCTGGATGCGGTTGCCCTGCTCCCTACGGATGTCCGGCTCGGCCACGCCGAACTGGTCGATCCTGTTCCGCATGGTCTTGATGGCCTGGTCCATGGTCAGCTTTTCGATCTCGCTGCGGTACTTGGCCGGTATGGACAGAACGTATTTGACCTTGTCGCCGTCAAGCGGGGTGCTCTGTTCGATGGCGAACGGCGTGTAATCCTTGATCACACTCTCGAAGGCGTCCTTTTGTTCGGCCTTGATGAGCGTGACTTCAATTTCGGTTTCGTTCAGGACGGTCGGGCGCAGGATGTAGACTTCCTGTTCACGGGCAGACGCCTTGAGGTCGTCGCCGAGGCGGGCCAGGTTGTTGTCCATGGCCGTTTTCATGTCCACGCCGAGGGTCAGATGGATACCGCCCTTGAGGTCGAGGCCGAGGTTGATCCCGTTGCCCGGCAGAATCTTGCCGAGGGCGGAGTCTTTGACCCCGGGCAGGGACGGGAGCATGAAGGCCAGCCCCACGAGTACGATAAAGAGAGCGAGGATGGCTCTCAAACGCAAACTTTGCATGAAATCTCCCTGTAATACAAACTGGTTGCTGCCTGCCTGAGGGCTCCACCGACAAACGCAAGCGCGGACCGGGCCACGTTATGCGTGTGGTCCGATCCGCACGGAAGTCTCAGGTGCTGGTGCAAGAACCTACTTCTTCTTCTTTTTGTCCACCGCGGGAGCGCCGCCCTCTTTGTCGGCAACGAAACCGCGCTTGATGACAACGTCGACGCCGGAGGCGATCTCGATGGTCAGGTTGTCGCCATCGATATCGGTGATGGTTCCGAGGATGCCGCCGTTGGTCCAGACCTTGTCGCCCTTGCGGAGTTCATCGAGCATGGCCTTGTGAGCCTTCTGCTTCTTTTGCTGCGGGCGGATGAGAAGGAAGTAGAAAATGGCGAACATCAGGACCAGCATGGGCAGCGGGCCGCCGAGAATGCCGCCGAGGCCGCCTGCGGCGCCACCATCGCCACCCGCGGGCGGAGCCATGGCGTAGGCTACGGAATCGAAGAACATTGGTTCCTCCAGAGGTAATGAGTGTTGTATCTTCCCCGCCGTCTAGCAAGGGACGTACAGGTTACCGTACGGCCTGTGCGAAAACGGACGAATTTTCACGAAGTTCTCGCTTAAAATTGCCTTGCTGTCCAGCTTCAATTCCTTGGCGTATTCGTTGACCAACCCTTCGATGACCTCGAGGTCGTCGGAGTCCACGGGGTTGGCCGTCAGCCCGGGACCGAGCTGGTCTTCGGGAACGGAACCGCGGACGTAGATCACGCCGCCGTGCATGCCCGTTCCGAGACTCCGTCCCGCAATGGGCGCATCAGGCTTATCAGAAAACATACCCAAGAGCAAAATAATTCCACCGGCCATATACTCACCGAGGAAGTCTCCGGCCTTGCCGCCGACCACGATCTTGGGCTGGTGGTCGAGGTACGCCTTCATGTGGATGCCGACGCGGTAACCCACGTCGCCCTTGATGAATATCTCGCCGCCGCGCATGGCGTAGCCGATGACGTCGCCGGCCAGGCCTTCGATGATGATCCGGCCGTTGTCCATGGTGTTGCCCACGCCGTCCTGGGCATTGTTGTGCACTCGCACCTTGGGGCCGCGCATAAACGCGCCCAGGTCCTGGCCGGGAACACCAAAGATGTCGAAGTTCAGTTCGCCGTCCAGCGCGGTGACCAGGTAGCGCTGGCCGTTGCACTCTTTGATGACGAAATCGGTCACCCCGTCCGCGACAAGGGCGCGGATTTCCTCGTTGAACTGCCTGTAGTACGTCCGCCCTGCCGTGAGGGTCTTCTGTTTTTTCTTGGCTGCCATCTAATCCTCCAGGTCCACGATGACGGGTTCGCCCGCCTTGGGCATCCAGACGCGGTCCAGTTCCGGGCAGACATCGCGCACGGCCGATTCCTCGCTCGACATGAAGATCATGTCGTCCTTTTCGGCCACCAGCAGGGGCCGGAGCTTGATGCGGTCGTTGAGGCCCATGAGCCGGGTGTTGTCGGCCACCAGGATGGCGAACGGGCCGTTGAGCATGGCCGGGCCGTAGGTGGCGCGCAAGGTGGTGTAGAGTTCCTTGTCCTCGGCGTCCATGCGCTCGATCTCGTCCCAGAAAGGCGGGGCGAAGACCTTGGCCGCCATCTCCCAGGACAGGCCGTGCTTGCGGATGAGCATGTCCAGCTCGTAGGCCACGACCTCGGTGTCGGTCATCATGGTGCAGAGGTAGTCGTGTTCGCACAGGTAGCGGCGGTTGATGCCGTAGGAGGATATCTCGCCGTTGTGCACGATGGACCAGTTCAGGATGGTGAACGGGTGCGCCCCGCCCCACCAGCCCGGGGTGTTGGTCGGGAACCGGTTGTGGCCGGTCCAGATGTACGCCTTGTACTCCTCCAGGCGGAAGAAGTCGGCGATGTCCTCGGGGAAGCCCACGCCCTTGAAGGCGCCCATGTTCTTGCCCGAGGAGACCACGAAGGCCCCGCCCACGGAGGTGTTGATCTTCATGACCACGGCCACCACGTAGTCCTCTTCCGGCAGTTCGCGGAATTCGTTCCGCGGCTTTTCGGGCACGGTCACGAAGTAGCGGTTGAACTTGGGCGGATTGGCGATGGCCAGGGTCCGGCGGGTGGGGATGGGCTCGTAGAAGTGCAGGTCGAAGTACTGCTTGATCATCTCTTCCGAGCCCTTGATGGCCGCGTCGTCGTCGCACATCATGTGGAAGCAGTATTTCTCGGCGTGCTCGGGGTAGATGCCGTAGGCCGCGAAACCGCCGCCCAGGCCGTTGCCCCGGTCGTGCATGCAGGTCATGGCCTGGATGGGCATGTCGCCCGGGATCAGGCCCCGCTTCTTGTTGATCACGCCGAATATCCCGCAACCGGAGATATCCTTCTGGAAATCATAATATCTTTCAGGTGCTTTCATAATTTCTCCTCATTAGAGGCTGTTCAAAAATGTGCGAGTGCGAGGCGCGGGAAAGAGGCAAGGCCGAAGCGTACCTGGCAGTACGTGAGGGTTTGTCTCTTTTGCGCAACGAAGCAACCGTGCGTTTTTCAACAGCCTCCTCTAGTCGGGCTCGACGACGCCGGGGTTCCAGGTTTCCTTGAAGAACTCGTCCGGCCACATGAGCACGTCGGGCGCTCCGGCCAGGATCTGCTTCTTGGCGTCCTCGGGCACGGCCAGCTGGAACTTGACGAAGGCGGTGTACATGCCCGCCATGTCGATGTCGCCCACCAGCACGTAGCCGACCAGGCGGTCGTTGTGGAAGACGAGCTTGCGGTAGCTCTTCTTCTTTTCATCCAGGAAGGTGGCCGTGTCGTAGGACGGGTCGCCCTCGGGCGGGTTGACCGTGCCCACGGAGATGGTCGGCAGCCCGTAGAAGGAAATGGAGTTCATGGACAGGGACCCGGTGAAGGGAACGTCCTCGCCGGTCATGTTCTTGCCCGCGCAGAACCCCTGGTTGTACGCGTTGGTCCAGATGGGGATGACCCGATCGTCGCCGAACAGGAGGTCCTTGGCCTGGGCCACGTCGCCCGCCGCGAACACGCCCGCCGCGCTGGTGCGCATGTGGTCGTCCACCTTGATGCCCCGGTCCACGGCGATCCCGGCCTCCTTGGCCAGGTTGTAGTTGGGGACAACGCCGATGGCGATGACCACCACGTCGCACTGCAAAAAGTCGCCGTCCGTCAGGTGCACGCCCTTGAGGTTGCCGTCGTGGTCGCGCTGGATCTCCTTGGCGGACACCCCGCAGCGCACGTTCAGGCCCACCTCGGCCAGGCGGGAGCCGGCCAGGGCGGCCGCGTTCTCGTCAAAGGCCAGGCTCAGGATGCGAGGCGAGAGCTCCAGGATGGTCACGTCCACGCCCCGGTCGAACAGGGATTCGCCGGCCTTCAGGCCGATGAGTCCGCCGCCGATGACCACTGCCCGCTTTATCTCCTTGGCCTTGGAGATGAGCGTGTGGGCGTGGGCCAGGTTGGTGAAGTTGTAGACGTCCGAGCCGTCGGAGCCCGGAATGGGCGGGGTGAACGGGATGCCGCCGGTGGCGATGAGCAGGTTCTCGAACGCCACGCTCTCGCCCTTGTCCGTGGTCACGGTTTTGGCCTTGGCGTCGATGCCGGTGACCTTGGTGCCGAGCATCAGGGAGACGTTGCTCTTCTCGTAGAATTCCTGGGGCCGCAGGGACAGCCGGTCCGGGCCGATCTTGCCCGCCAGCAGGTAGGAGATGAGCGGGCGGCCGTAGGCCGGGGCGTCCTCGGCCCCGATGACCAGGATCTCGTTTTCGGTATCGACCTTGCGGATGCCCTCGATGGCTCCGATGGAGGCGATGCCGTTGCCGATGATGACGTATTTCATGGTCGCTCCCTATCTCTCCTCGTATTTCAGGGCCTGGTTCGGGCACGCGGCCACGCAGGCCGGACCGCCCTCGCGCCCCTGGCACAGGTCGCATTTGACGATCTTGTTCTCGTTCGGGTGCCGCTTGATGGCCCCGTACGGGCAGGCCATCAGGCAGGACCAGCAGCCCACGCACTTTTCGCGGTCGTAGACCGTGCGGCCGGTTTCCGGGTCCTTGTGCAGGCCGCCGGAGATGCAGGCCGCCACGCAGGACGGCTCGTCGCAGTGGCGGCAGGAGATGGCCACGCAGATGTCGCCCTTCTCGAAGACCTTCTTGCAGGCGGTCAGCCCGTCCTTGCCCTGCTCCTCCCGGAAGGCGATGATCGCGTCCTTGGACTTTGAGTGGGCGGTGATGCAGGCCACTTCGCAGAGGTGGCAGCCGATGCAGTATTCCTTGTCCGGATAGACTCTCTTCATGATGTCCTCCGCTTAGCGACCGGCATGCTTGATGCCGAGGATGTCGAGTTCGGTGTCGGAAAGGCCGACGCCCCTGAGCTTGTCGCGGTTGCCGCGCAGGGACTCGATGGAGTTGAGCCCCATGCCGCCGAGCATCTCCTCGATCTCATGCCCCCAGGCGTGGATCAGGTTGGACAGCTTCTTGGCAGCGATGTCCGGGTTCTGGCGCTTGGACAGCTTCGGGTCGTTGGTGGCGATGCCCCACGGGCACTTGCCGGTGTAGCAGCGGCCGCAGATGGTGCAGCCCACGGCGATCAGCGTGGCCGTGCCGATGTACACGGCGTCCGCGCCGAGCGCGATGGCCTTGATGACGTCGCCGGAGCAGCGGATGCCGCCGGCGGCCACGATGGACACGTTGTTGCGGATGCCCTCGTCGCGCAGCCGCTGGTCCACCTGGGCCAGGGCCAGCTCGATGGGGATGCCCACGTTGTCGCGGATCATGGCCGGGGCCGCGCCCGTGCCGCCGCGCATGCCGTCCACGGTGATGATGTCCGCGCCTGCCCGGGCGATGCCCGAGGCGATGGCGGCCACGTTGTGCACGGCCGCGATCTTGACCGAGATGGGGGCCTTGTATTCCGAGGCCTCCTTCAGGGCGTAGATCAGCTGGAGCAGGTCCTCGATGGAGTAGATGTCGTGGTGCGGGGCCGGGGAGATGGCGTCGGAGCCGATGGGGACCATGCGGGTCTCGGAGACCTTGTCGTTGATCTTCTCGCCGGGCAGGTGCCCGCCGATGCCGGGCTTGGCGCCCTGCCCCACCTTGATCTCGATGCCCGCGCCCGCCCGGAGGTAGTCGCGGTGCACGCCGAAGCGACCCGAGGCCACCTGCACGATGGTGTGCTCGCCGTATTTATATAAGGACTTGTGCAGGCCGCCCTCACCGGTGTTGTAGTAGGTCCCGCATTCGGTGGCCGCGCGGGCCATGGCCCGGTGCAGATTGAAATTGATGGCCCCGAAGCTCATGGCCGCGAACATGATCGGCACGTCCAGTTCGAGCTGCGGGGTGAGCTTGGTCTTGAGCGAGGTCTTGCCGGTCTTCTTGTCCGTCTTGAGCTCCACCCTGCGCGGCTTGGCGCCCAGGAAGGTCTTCAGCTCCATGGGCTCGCGCAGAGGATCGATGGACGGGTTGGTCACCTGGCTGGCGTCGAGCAGCATGCTGTCCCAGTAGACCGGGATGTCCACCGGGGAGCCCATGCCCGCCAGCAGCACCCCGCCGGTGTCGGCCTGCTTGTAGATGTTCTGCAGGAACACCGGGCGCCACAGGCTGTTCGTCCGGAAGTCCGAGCGCTTCTTGACGATGTTCAGGGCCGCGGTCGGGCAAAGGGCCTCGCAGCGGTGACAGCCGATGCACTTGGCGTTGTCGTGCATGACCTTTTGCCGGGCTTCATCCCAATAGTGAGCCTCGTACGAACACTGGCGGACGCAGACCTTGCAGTTGATGCACAGCTCCGGGTCCCGTTCGATACAGAACTCATGGTAATTCTTGTTGATGGGCTGAAAAAGCAAGACAGGTATCCTCTCTCGTTAGTTGCCAAAAAAGTCATCTCGCGGACAAGATGGTCGAAGCTCGTCTCCGAAACTTTCACAATTCGGGCAATAATACCGAATAGCAAAGGGGAGTCACCAAAACACATCCGCCTATTACCTGTCAAGGGCCGTTTCAACTTGTTGAATTTACTTGTGATGTATATATTTGGAAAGCGTCTTGACCAATACCCTAAACGTCTCGATCGAAGGCCTCCGAATCCAGGAGCGCCCTTGCTCTACGCAACGTCCGATATCCCTTGACTTTCGTGGGCTTCACGGCTTAAGAAACGACCATGCAACCGCACATGAACCGCATCCGCTTCTTTTTCTTTTTTAGCTTTCGCTTTTTTAGAAGCGCCTGCGGTTTTAAGGTGTGCGTGTAGCTGACCAGTAGTTTCATCCACAACCAGGGCCGCAGGCGACAAGCTTGCGGCCCTTTTTGTTTGCGGCCCAAGCGCTTGAGGCCCGCAACCGAGGGGCAACATCATGATGCTTGGATTGGGGAGTGTAGAGATCGCGCTGGCCTTCTGGCTATCCGTGGGGGCCACGGTGCTGTGCGTCGTTTACGGAATTGTGAACTGGAACAACAAGGGCACCGACAAAACCGGAGGAGGCAACCAATGACCGGCAAGATCATCGGCGTCCTCATCTATCTCGGGATCATCTTCTACCTCGGCTACCGGGCCTGGCTCAAGACCAGGGAGTCCACGGACTACATGCTCGCCGGTCGCAGCATGAACCCGTTCGTCCTGGCCATGTCCTACGGGGCGACCTTCGTCTCGACCTCGGCCATCGTCGGCTTCGGCGGCGTCTCGGGCATGTTCGGCATGTCCCTGCTCTGGCTGACCTTCCTGACCATCTTCGTGGGCATTTTCGTGGCCATGGTATTCTTCGGCAAGCGTACCCGGCGCATGGGGCTCAAGCTCGACGCGCACACCTTCCCCGAGTTCCTGGGCAGGCGGTACGGCTCGAAGTTCATCCAGCAGTTCTCCGGCGTGGTCATCTTTGTCTTCATCCCGGTCTACGCGGCCGCCGTGCTCATCGGCATCTGCCGCATGCTCGAGGTGGCCTTCCCGGCCGTGAACTACGGCGCGTGGCTGCTCATCGTCACCGCCATCGTGGCCCTGTACGTGGTCACCGGCGGGCTCAAGGCCGTCATGTACACCGACGCGTTCCAAGGGACCATCATGGCGGTCATGATGCTCATCCTCATCGTCACCACCTACGCCCTGCTCGGCGGCGTGACCGAGGCCCACCAGGCTCTGACCGACATGGTCGCCCAGATCCCGGCCAATCTGGCCAAGGGCGGGCTCACGGGCTGGACCACGGGGCCGAACCTCCAGTCGCCCATCGGTCTGACCGTGTACACGACCATCATCTACGGCGTGGGCATCGGCGTGCTGGCCCAGCCCCAGCTGGCCATCCGCTACATGACCGTGCCCAGCGACCGCGAGCTCAATCGCGCCGTGGCCATCGGCGGGGTCTTCATCTTGCTCATGACCGGCGTGGCCTTCGTCACCGGGGCCCTGTCCAACGTGGTCTTCTTCCAGAAGTTCGGCAAGATCGCCATCACCATGGCCGGGGGCAACTTCGACACCATCATCCCGATGTACATCGACAAGGTCATGCCCGGCTGGTTCTCCGGCCTGTTCCTGGTGGCCATGTTCGCGGCGGCCATGTCGACCATGAGCTCCCAGTACCACGTGGGCGGCACCTCGCTCTCCCGCGACTTCCTGGAGCAGTACGTGAGCGTGGGCAACAACGGCTCGTCCATGAAGCTGAACCGCCTCGGCGTGACCGTGGCCATCATCGCCACCCTGGTCTGGGCCTGGCTGCTGCCCGGCGGGGTCATCGCCCGGGCCACGGCCTTCTTCTTCGGCCTGTGCGCGGCCTCCTTCCTGCCCATCTATGTGCTCGGGCTGTACTGGAAAGGCATGACCAAGGCCGGAGCCAAGGTCTCCATGGTAGGCGGGTTCTGCTTCTCCATGTTCTGGCTGCTCTTCGTCCACGTCAAGGAAGCGGGCTTCATCGGCCTGTGCCAGGCCATGTTCGGCAAGGCCACCCTGGTGGCCGACGCCGCGCCCGGTTCCTGGGCGTGGCTCATGCAGTGGGTCGACCCCAACGTGGTCGCCCTGCCCGTCTCTCTGGTCCTGGCCGTGGGCGTCAGTCTGGCCACCCGACGAATCGAGGAGAAACACCTGGAACTCTGCTGGGAAGGACTCTGCTGATCCGTCGTCGAATGATGTGATCGCAAGGCGCCGTTCCGGGAGGGACGGCGCCTTTTTGTTACAATTTGTTGAAGAATTTTGATGGGAAAGCCGCTGCGCGGCGATAGACGGATGACTTCGCCTTGATTCGCCCCGTCCATGGGGCTCACCCCTTCGGGGCGCCGGGAAACCCGGCGTCCAAACCCGCTGTCCTGCGGGTTTGTCGGCGGGCAAGGGGTCGCACCCTTGCATCCCATACGGGCACCTGCGGTGCCTTGGCCGGCTTTGTTGACAGTTGCTTTTGAAGCGAACATAAACAACCATTCGTTCAACACAAGGATAGAGACGCACAATGAACAAGATCGACGTGAACGTGAAGTTCCTGCATGAGGTTTGGCAAGAAAATAAACTGGCCTACGCCACCGAACATTCGGCGGGGCTGGACCTGCGCGCCTGCATCGACGAGGACGAGATCGAGATCGGCCCTGGCGAAAAGGCCGCCATCCCGGCGGGCGTGGCCATCGAGGTCCGCGAGCCAAGCGTGGCCGGATACGTGTTCTCCCGCAGCGGGCTGGGCACCAAGGAAGGGCTGACCGTCAGCCAGGGCGTCGGCGTCATCGATCCGGACTATCGCGGGGAGATCAAGGTCTCACTGCTCAATACCTCGGGCGAGGTGCGACGAATCAGGCGCGGACAGCGCATCGCACAGCTTGTCTTCATGCCCGTGTTTCAAGCGACAATCAGCCCGGTGGAAGAACTCGGCGAAACCGCGCGCGGCGCGGGCGGGTTCGGTTCCACAGGGAAACACTAATACGAGAGAGAACGAAAATGTCTGATAAATTCGAAGCGATAAAAGAACGGGAATCCAACCTTCTCTGCCATACCTACGGCCGCTATCCCCTGGCCGTTTCCAGGGCCAAGGACTGCCGCCTGTACGACCTGGACGGCAATGAGTACCTCGATTTCCTGGCGGGCATCGCCGTGTGCTCCCTGGGCCACAGCCGGGAGGACCTGGCCGAGGTCATGGCCGAGCAGGCCCGCAAGATGGTCCACGTCTCCAACCTCTTCTACCAGGAGCCCCAGCTCGACCTGGCCGAGAAGCTGTTGTCCACCTGCGCGGCGGGCAAGGTCTTCTTCTGCAACTCGGGGGCCGAGGCCAACGAGGGGGCCATCAAGCTGGCCCGCAAGTACATGCACACCGTGCGCAACGAGGACCGGCACGAGATCATCACCCTGGAGAAGTCCTTCCACGGCAGGACCCTGTCCACGCTGACCGCCACCGGCCAGTACGGCCCCATCAAGGACGGCTTCAATCCGCTGCCCGAGGGGTTCGTGACCGTGCCCTTCGGCAACGTCAACGCCCTGCGCGGAGCCATAAACGCCCACACGGCCGCGATCATGATCGAGATGGTCCAGGGTGAGGGCGGCGTGCGGCCCCTGCCCACGGACTACGTCAACGACATCGTGGCCCTGTGCAGGGAGAACGGTATCCTGCTCATCGTCGACGAGGTCCAGACCGGCGTCTGCCGCACCGGCCGGTACTGGGCGCACCAGCACTACGGCATCACCCCGGACATCTTCACCTCGGCCAAGGCCCTGGCCAACGGGTTGCCCATGGGCGCGGTCCTGTGCACGGACGAGGTGGCCAAGGGGTTCACGCCCGGCTCCCACGCCACCACCTTCGGGGGCGGGGCCGTGGTCTCGGCCGTGGCCGCAAAGGTCGTGGACATCATGCTCGGGGAGAAGATGGCCGAACGCGCCCTCAAGATGGGCGCTTTCCTCGGCGAACAGGTCGCCAAGCTCAAGGAAAAGCACCCGGAGATCATCGCCGGGACGCGCGGGCTGGGGCTGCTCTTCGGCATCGAACTGGCCAAGAACGGCCCGGAGGTCTGGAAGGGGCTGCTGGAGCATAAGGTGGTCTGCAACCTGGCCCAGGGCACGATCCTGCGGCTGGTGCCGCCCCTGACCGTCACCGAAGACGACATCCTGGCCTTCATGCAGGCCCTGGACGACGTCCTGGCCTCGGTGGAGGGATAGCCGGGAGGCGGTCGGCTTGACCGTCCGGAGGCGAAGGCGTATTCTATGATTTGAGGTATCGAGTCATGAGCGGCGTCGCCCCCATAGGTTCCACGCCCGAGTATCTGTTCCGGCGCGAACACGAACTGGAACAGCAAAAGGAGCTGGCAAAGGTCTCCCGGGCCGAGCAGCCCAAGGAGGAGGCCAAATCCGTGCCCGAGGTCAAGTCGGACGCGGCGAGGCTGGCCGAGCAGGCCACCCTCTACGACTTCCGGTACACGGGCAAGGGCTCGTTCATCGACAAGGTATTCTAGTTTGGCTCATTGATGACGCAACCATTCAAGGCCGGGGCATGTTCCCGGCCTTGTCATATTACACGGAGAAAACCCACCACATGTCCACCCTGCTGAAGATCGAATTCACCATCCCCGAACAGGCCGCCGACGAGGCCGGAGTCTTCATCGCCGCCAAGGTCCCCCACGGCTGGGAGGAGACGCCCGCGGGCGAAGACCGCAAGTTCACCCTGTACCTGGAGGACCATCCCCTGGGCCATGAAATGGTCAAGGCGTTCCAGGCCCGTTTCCCCGAGGCGGGCGTGACCTGGGCCGAGCAGGAGGCCGAGGACTGGGCCATGGCCTGGAAGGACTTCTTCGTCCCGGTCAACTGCGGGGAATCATTCCGCATCTATCCGCCGTGGCTGGACGACGGGGACAGCGAGCACACCCACATCGTCATCGAGCCCAAGATGGCCTTCGGCACCGGGCACCACCCCACCACCTCGCTCTGCCTGTCGACCATCGGCAGGCTGGTCCAGGCCGGGACCATCGGCAAGGGCCAGACCTTCCTCGATTTGGGCACCGGGTCCGGCATCCTCGGCATCGGGCTGTCCAAGCTCGGCCTGACCGGCATCGGCCTGGACATCGACCCCCAGGCCGTGGTCTGCGCCGTGGAGAACCTGGAGGCCAACGGCGTCTCCGGCTCCATGAGCCTGGCCGTGGGCTCCATCGACTGCGTGGAACCGGGCCTGACCTTCGACCTGGTGGTGGCCAACATCCTGTCCGGGCCGCTCATCGAGATGGCCGGGGAGATCATCCCCCGGGTCAAGCCTGGCGGTTCCCTGGTCCTGTCCGGCATCCTGGCCGACAAGCAGTCCGACGCCGTGGCCGAGGCCTACGGCAGGCGCGGCCTGGGCGAGCCCCAGCGGTTCGTCGAGGGCGAGTGGATCTGCCTTGTCTGGGAAAACCTGGGGAGCTAGGCCATGGCCCTGCACGGTACGCTTATGGGGATGTACGAGGCCATGCTGGCCGCGCTCGGCCCGAGCAGGTGGTGGCCCGGCGACACCCCTTTCGAGATATCCATCGGGGCCATCCTGACCCAGAACACCAACTGGAAGAACGTGGAAAAGGCCCTGACCAACCTCAAGGACGCGGGGCTGCTTGAGGCCGAAGCCCTGCACGGGTTGCCCGTGGCCGAGCTGGCCGAATTAATTCGCCCTGCCGGGTACTACAACATCAAGGCCAAGCGGATTCACAACTTCCTGCAATTCCTGAAGGATGAAGCGGAATTCGACCTGCTCGCCCTCAAGGACCGCGAGCTGGCCGAACTGCGGCCCAAGGTGCTCTCCATCAACGGCATCGGGCCCGAGACCGGGGACTGCATCCTGCTCTACGCCCTGGACTTCCCGACCTTCGTGGTGGACGCTTACACGGCCCGACTCATGGGCCGCCATGGGCTGGCTTGGGAGGACATCGATTACCACGGGCTGCAATCCATTTTCATGGACGCCCTGCCGGAAGATGTGGCACTGTATAACGAATTTCACGCCCTCATCGTCCGTGTGGGCGCCAACTGGTGCCGGAAAAAGGCTGGTTTGTGCGAGTCCTGCCCCCTTCAACCTTTCCTTGAACAATAGGCCCGCATGCGTATATTTCTCGTCCTGACAGTCTGCTGCCTTCTGCTGTTCCCGGCCCTGGCGCGCGCCCAGGCCCAGGACGAGGTCCTGAGCGACTCGTTGCAGAAGGAGCACCAGAAGGCGGACGAGAACGAACAGAAGGTCCGGGCGCTGACCCGAAAGGCCGGCCAGATTTCCACCCGGCTGTCGGACATCGAGGACGACGTCAAGCTGCTCAGGCAACGCATCCGGGACCAGGAAGCCGCCCTGGCCGAAATCCGGAAGAATGAGCGCCAGGCCGAGCAGGATCATTTCAGTCTGGAAAAGGAGAAGGAGCGGATTACTCTGGAGCTGTCCGGGCTTATGCGCACCCTGTGGCCGGTGCACCTGCAGAACGTCCGCTCGCGGTTCGAGGGCGTGGAGGACTGGGCCATGTTCGACCGCCGCTTCAACTGGCTGGCGGACATCTATGCGGCCACCAGCCGCAAGCTGGACGAGGCCAAGGCCAACGCCGAAAAGATCGCCCTGAACCTGGAGAACCAGCGCCAGCTGGCCGAGGAGGCCGAAAAGCAGCTGGGCCAGGTGAACGAGAGCAAGGACCGGCTGCTCCGGAACCAGTACGCCCTGCGCAGGAATCTCAAGAAAATCAACCAGCAGAAGGAGAGCGCCGAGGAAGAGCTGACCGGGATTCTGGCCACCATAGAGGACCTCAAGTACCAGTTGCAGTCCCAGAAGACCAAGCGCTTCGCCCTGTACAAGCGCTCCCTGCCCTGGCCGGTGCGTGGCCGGGTGGTGTCCGGCTTCAACCTCAAGGCCAAACCGCCGGCGCGCGGGTTGGCCATCGGCGCTCCGGACGGCAGCACGGTGCAGTCTATTTTTTGGGGCAAGGTGGTGCACAACGATACCCTGCGTGGTTTCGGACACGTGGTCATCATCTACCATGGGTATAATTATTATAGCCTTTACGCATACTTGTCCGACACCTTCGTGCGCAATGGCCAGGAGGTGGAGAAGAACGAACCCCTGGGCACCGTGGGGTATTTCCCCAAGCTGGACGGGCCCGGACTGTATTTTGAATTGCGTTTTCATCAAAAACCAATTAACCCAGAAACTTGGTTAACAGCCCTGAGATGAATTGTCGTTAACCCAACACATTAGGACTCCGTTATTCGGGAGGCATTCATGCGTGTAACGCTTTGGATAGTCACTTTTCTGCTTCTTTTTACCCTTACTGTTGCCCCGGCCCAGACCATCGCGGCCAAGGGCGATCAATTCGAAGCGCTCAAAACCTTCTCGCAGGTGCTCGACCTGGTTGAAAGCAACTACGTCAAGCCCGTGACCAAGAAGGAGCTCATCGATAATTCCATCAAGGGCATGCTCGAGGAGCTCGACCCCCACTCCACCTATCTTTCGCCCGAGGATTTCAAGGACATGCAGGTGGACACCGCCGGCAAGTTCAGCGGCATCGGCATCGAGATCAGCATGGACCAGGGGCGCATCATCGTCGTCTCGCCCATCGAGGACACCCCGGCCTACAAGGCGGGCCTGCTGGCGGGCGACATCATCCTCGAGATCGACGGCGAATCCACCCAGGACATGACCCTCATGGACGCGGTCAAGCTGATCCGCGGCGAAAAGGGCACACCCGTGACCCTGCTCATCCTGCACAAGGGCTCCAACAAGCCGTTGGAAGTGGCCATCGTCCGCGGGACCATTCCCATCGTCAACGTCAAGACCCAGTCCCTGGAAGACGGCTATCTCTACCTGCGGTTGACCAAGTTCCAGGAGTCCTCCACCAAGAATCTGCGTGAAGCCATCGCCGAGTACCGCAAGAAGCACGCCCTCAAGGGTATCGTCTTCGATCTGCGCAACAACCCCGGCGGCCTGCTGAACCAGGCTGTCTCCGTGGCCGACACGTTCCTGGAGGACGGCACCATCGTCTATATTCAGGGGCGCGACCCGGCCGACCGCAAGGACTTTTACGCCACCAAGAACGCCGAAGACGTCAAGGTTCCCATGGTCACCCTGATCAACGCGGGCTCCGCCTCGGCCTCCGAGATCGTGGCCGGCGCCCTGCAGGACCGCAAGCGCTCCCTGCTCGTGGGCGAACGTTCCTTCGGCAAGGGGTCGGTCCAGCAGATCATCCCCCTGTCCGACGGTTCCGGCATCAAGCTGACCACCGCGCTCTACTACACCCCCAGCGGCCGTTCCATCCAGGCCATGGGCATCGACCCCGACCTGCGCATCCCCTTCGAGGCACCCAGGGATGACGAGAACGACCTGCGCGACCGTTTCACGGTGCGCGAAAAGGATCTGAGCGGCCATCTAGAAAACGGCCAGAAGAGCACCAAGCGCGCGAAGGACGAGGACGCCGAAAAGGCCAAGGACATGCTGGCCCGCGACAACCAGGTGCGTATGGCCCTGGAGCTGGTCAAGAGCCTGCCGCGAATGAAGGAAATCCAGTAGGGAGACCGGGCCGCGCCCATGGACGACCAAAATCCCGACAACAAGACGAATGAACAGACCGGGCTCGATGGATTCTTCAAGAGGATCTATCGGCCCGGTCCTCTCATTTGCCTGTTCACCCTCGCCTTCCTGGCCCTGGCCGGACTCGGCTGGATGGCCCTGAACGCCAAGACTCCGCCGCCCCAGGTGATCACGCCCGTAGCCGAGAAGCGCAAGGCCGAGCCGGAGCCGGACAAAGCCCCGGACAAGGTCTATGAAGAGACCACCTCCGACATAGAGGACCGGGTCAAGCAGGCGGATCTGGCCCTCATCGAGACCATGCGGGACCTGGACCTCAAGATGCGTGACCTCGACCTGGTGGACGTGGAGCTCCGCCGTTTCGAGGAGCACAGCTACCATTACCAGGTGCTCCAGTTCCCCAAGATTGAGGACCGTAACCGCTTCCTGGTCACCCTGCGCAAGCGGCTCTACGAACGGCTGCCCGACGCGGTCCTGTTGGACAACGGCGACTCCGAGGCGGCCATCGAGATCAGTGGCCAACGCACCCACCTGCTGCTTCTCGAGGCCACGCCGCAGATCATCGCCCGGCCCGAGGCCAAGGGGCCCAAGCTGGTGGTGGTCATCGACGATGTGGGCGAGAACTACGGCGTGCTCAAGGGGCTGGCAGGGCTCGACCTGCCCCTGACCTTCGCGGTCTGGCCCCACGCCAGCCACACCCGCGAATGCGTGGACCTGATCTCGGGCACGCACCACGACCTGCTCGTCCACTTCCCCATGGAGCCCATGGGCTATCCCAAGGTCAACCCCGGCGACGACGCCCTGTTCGTCTCCATGACCGACGACCAGATTCGGCAGCGCATCGAGGAGAATCTCGGACGCATCCCCGAGGCCATCGGGGTGAACAATCACATGGGTTCGCGCTTCACCGCCGACGGGCAGGACATGGCGGTGGCGCTGGCCGAGTTCAAGCGGCACGGCCTGTTCTTCCTGGACAGCCTGACCTCGGGCAAGAGCGTGGGCCGGGCCACGGCCAAGGCCGTGGGCATCCCCTTCTACGAGCGGGACACCTTCCTGGACAACGTCAAGGACGTGAACGCCATCCTGCTCCAGCTGCGCAAGACCGAGCGGGTCGCCCAACGAAAGGGCCGGGCCATAGCCATCGGCCACCCCTACCGGCAAACTCTGGCCGCCCTCAGGCAGTGGCAGGACAGCCGGGACACGTCCATTCAGGTCATCCCCCTGTCGAAACTTTCCACCGAATAGCCTCCCTTCGATTCGGATTTCGGGACGCTGTTCCCAAAATCGGCGTCTCACCTCTTCGCCTCGCTTTTTCCCGACCGAAGCGGGTCGGATTTGTCAAAGTGGTTGTTATTTTCCCGTGTTTGTTGGAATATTCGGATATGCTGATATTGGTATTTGACTAACTCTTGTTTTTGTCTAAACAATCCCAAGCAAAATCGGGCGAAAAATCCGCCGAATCGTTGCCAGGAACCCCGTTGGCGGGGTATGGAGACGCATAAGGATTTTTTACCATTCGGCCGATAGGAATCAGACGGGACGGCCCGTTTTTTGCTAACTCTTTAGCGACGTTCAATTTTCCGGCACAGGCCGGTCAAACGGGCCGTATGATCGGCGAACATGAGGCTTTGTCCAGATGAGCAAAATCCTCGAACAAGATGAAGTTGATGCCCTGCTCCGGGGTCTTTCCGGGGGGGATGTCGAGACCGAAACCGAGATACCGGAGGACGATACCGGTGTGGTCTCGTTCGACCTGGCCAATCAGGACAGGATCATTCGCGGCCGCATGCCCGTTCTCGAGATCGTCAACGACCGCTTCGCGCGGTTGTGCACCAACGCGCTGGCCAACACCATGCGCAAGAGGGTGGACATCAATCCCATCTCCATCGACATGTCCAAGTTCGGCGACTTCATGCGCTCCCTGCCGGTGCCGACCTCCATCTCCATCTTCAAGATGGACCCCCTGCGCGGCAACGCCCTGCTGGTGGTCGACTCCCGCCTGGTCTTTGCCCTGGTGGAGAACTTCTTCGGCGGCGCGGGCAGCCAGCCCAAGGTCGAAGGCCGCGACTTCACGCCCATCGAGCAGGCCATTGTCGAGCGCGTGGTCAAGATCGCCCTGGCCAACATGGAGGAATCCTGGAAGCCGGTGCACGAGGTCCACGTGGAGCTGGTCCGCACCGAGGTGAACCCCCAGTTCGCGGCCATCGTGCCGCCTTCGGACGTGGTCATCGTGGTCACCTTCGAGGTCGAGCTGGAGAACGCCATCGGTTCGCTCATCGTCTGCCTGCCCTACGCCACCATGGAGCCCATCCGCTCGAAACTGCACGCCTCCTTCCAGTCCGAGCGCCTGGAAGTGGACCACGTCTGGATCAACCGCTTCAAGGAGCGGCTCATGGAGACTCCGGTGGAAATGGTCGTGCGCCTGGGCCGGACCACCATCTCCGGCCGCCAGCTGCTCTATCTCCAGGAGGGCGACATCATCCTGCTTGACACCGACGAGGACGAACTCCTCGAGGCCGAGGTGGAAGGCGTGCGCAAGTTCCAGGGGCTGCCCGGCCGGGTCAAGGGCAACAAGTCCTTCAAGGTCATCAAGGAAGAGGAAATCCGTTTCTGACCCCACCCTGATAAAATGTATTTCAGAGGGCCGCCTTGCGCGGCCCTTTTTTCGCCTTCGGCGCGATTCGCGGCTTCAAATCAAAATCCCTTGACGAAAAGCCGGAAGCGCGGTCAAAGTTTCCTTTTGAAAAGCACTTCGAGGAGGAGTTTCCCGATGAAAAAGATATTGTTGTTCCTGGCGGCCGCCCTGCTGGTCGCCTCCACCGCCTTTGCCGGCAAGAAGTACGTCATCTCCGTGACCCAGATCGTGGAGCACCCGGCCTTGGACGCCATGCGCCAGGGGGTGGCCGACCGCCTCAAGGAAAAGGGCATCGACTTCGACTACAACGTGCACAACGCCCAGAACAACATGGCCACCAACACCCAGATCGTCGGCCAGATCATCGGCGAGCGGCCCGACGTGGTCCTGGCCATCGCCACCCCCGGCGCCCAGGCCTGCGCCCAGAAGATCCATGACACCCCCATCGTCTTCACCGGCGTGACCGATCCCGTCACCGCCGGGCTGGTCAAGGACCTCCAAAACACGGGAGCCCGCAACATCACCGGCATGTCCGACTTCAGCCCCATCGACAGGCAGGTGGCCCTGATCCGCGAGCTCGTGCCGAACGTCAAGACCATCGGTATCATCTACAACTCGGGCGAGCCCAACGCCGTGCCCATCCTGAAGGCCCTGAAGCGAGAGGCTGCCAAGCTCGGCATCAACGTGGAGGAGGCGACCATCTCCAACTCCAGCGGCGTGTACCAGGCGGCCAAGAGCCTTGTCGGCCGGTGCGACGCGGTCTACGTGGGCACCGACAACACCGTGGTCTCGGCCCTCGAGTCCGCCGTGAAGGTCTGCGTGGACAACAAGCTGCCGTTCATCGTCGGCGACGTGGACTCCGTGGAGCGTGGCGCCATTGCGGCCGAGGCCGTGGATTATTACAAGATGGGCTTGCAGACCGGCGACATGATCGCCCGCATCCTGGTGGACGGCGCGAAGCCGGCCGACATGCCCGTCGAATTCCTCAACGATCTCAATCTGCGCGTCAATCTGAAGGCCGCCAAGGCCATGGGCGTGACCGTGCCCCAGTCCGTGCTCGACCGGGCCGACAAGGTCATCGAGTAGACGCGAAACGCATTTGCCAATTGTGCCCATAAACGATACAAGGCGCGTTGCTTCATCAACGCGCCTTTTTCGTTTTTTCGCCGGACCCGCCGGATACGGCCCGGCCCGGTAACCATTAGGATTAGCACATGACTCTCTACGCATTTTTCGGCGCCATCGAACAGGGGTTCGCCTACGGCCTCATGGTCATCGGCGTGTACCTGACCTTCCGGGTGCTCGATTTCCCGGACCTGACCGTGGACGGCAGCCTGCCGCTGGGCGCGGCCGTGTCGGCCGTGGCCATCACCTCGGGCTATTCCCCGCTCCTGGCTATCTTCATGGCCGCCGGGGCCGGGTTCCTGGCGGGCGCGGCCACCGGCATCCTGAACACCAAGTTCAAGATCCTCCATCTGCTGGCCTCCATCCTGACCATGATCGCGCTCTACTCCATCAACCTGCGCATCATGGGACGGCCCAACATGGCTCTGCTCGGGCAGGATACCGTGGTCGACTGGTTCGTGAATTTCACCAACATGCTGCCCCAGCACTCCACCCCGCTGCTCTTCGGCCTGATCTGCTTCGCCGTGGTCATCGTGCTCATCTGGTTTCTGCACACCGAGCTCGGCCTGGCCTTCCTGGCCACGGGCGACAACAAGCAGATGATCACCAGCCAGGGCGTGAACACCGACAACGTCATCATCTTCGGCGTGGGCCTGTCCAACGCGCTGGTGGCCGCCTCCGGGGCCCTGGTGGCCCAGAACCAGGGTGCGGCGGACGTGAACATGGGCGTGGGCACCATCGTCGCGGGCCTGGCCTCGGTCATCATCGGCGAGACCGTATTCGGCGACAAGACCATCGGCCGCGCGCTCATCGCCGCCCTGCTCGGCTCGGTGCTCTACCGCATCGCCATCGGCCTGGCGCTCGGCCTCAAGCTCGGCTCGTTCGCCATCACCCCCAGCGACCTGAACCTGATCACCGCCATTCTGGTGGTCTTCGCCCTGGTCATGCCCAAGATGAAACGCCAGTTCATGGCCGGGAGGTCCAAATGATTTCCATCTCCCGCATCACCAAGGCGTTCAACCGGGGCGACGTCAACGAGGTCACCGCGCTGAACGGCGTGAACCTCGAAGTCAAGGACGGCGACTTCATCACCATCATCGGCTCCAACGGCGCGGGCAAGTCCACCTTCCTCAACGCCCTGGCCGGCTCCTTCCCCGTGGACTCCGGCAAGATCATCCTCGACGATCTGGACATCACCAGGTGGCCGGAACACAAACGCGCCTCGCTCATCGGCCGGGTCTTCCAGGATCCCCTGCTCGGCACCTGCGCCGGGGCGACCATCGAACAGAACCTGGCCATGGCCAACAAGCGCGGCAAGTTCCGGGGCCTCTCCTGGGGCGTCAAGAGCAAGGACCGCGAATACTACCGGGAAAAGCTGGCCATCCTCGGCCTCGGCCTCGAAGACCGCCTCAAAAGCCACACCGGCTTGCTCTCCGGCGGCCAGCGCCAGGCCCTGACCATGCTCATGGCCACCCTGGTCCGCCCCCGGCTGCTGCTGCTCGACGAGCACACCGCCGCCCTGGACCCCAAGACCGCGGGCATGGTCCTGGACCTGACCGACGAGATCGTCGGCTCGCTCAATCTGACCACCCTCATGGTCACCCACAACATGAAGCAGGCCATCTCCATGGGCAACCGGCTGATCATGTTCCATCGCGGCGAGGTGGTCCTGGATATCGACGGCGAGGAAAAGAAGAATCTCAAGGTCGAAGATCTCCTGGAACGCTTCTCGCGCCTGCGCGGGGACGAGGGGGTCTCCGACCGCATGTTGTTGGGTTGAGGCCGGTGCGGGCCGCGATCCATATGCTGGCAATTCATTGCCGACACGTATAAGACGGAAACAGACAAACGGAGGCTTCTATGGCTATCGAAAAGACCTTTTCCATCATCAAGCCCGATGCGGTCAAACGCGGCCTCATCGCCGAGATCCTGAAAATGATCACCGACTCCGGCCTCAAGATCAAAGGCATGAAGATGATCCACATGGACCGCGCCAAGGCCGAAGGCTTCTACGCGGTGCACAAGGAGCGCCCCTTCTTCGGCGAGCTGGTGGACTACATGATCTCCGGGCCTGTGGTGGTCTCCTGCCTCGAGGGCGAGAACGCCATCGAGAAATACCGTACCCTCATGGGCGCGACCAATCCGGCCCAGGCCGCTCCCGGCACCATCCGCGCCGCCTACGGCCAGGACATCCAGAACAACTCCTGCCACGGTTCCGACGGTCCCGACACCGCCAAGACCGAGGTGGCATACTTCTTCAACGACGACGAGCTGGTGGGATAATGACAAAGAAAATCGGGTTCATAGGCGTAGGCAACATGGGGTCGGCCATAGTCAAGGGGCTGGCCTCGCGTGACGACATCGAACTGCACGGGGCGGACTTCAACAAGGCCAACCTCGAACGGCTCAACAAGGAGCACGGGCTCATCATCCATGAGAGCGCGACCGACCTGGCCAAGGCGTGCGATTACATCGTCCTGGCCGTCAAGCCGCAGCACGCCGAACCCGTGGTCAAGGAGTTGACGCCCCTGCTCGACATGAGCAAATGCCTGACCGCCATCTGCGCGGGCATCCCCCTGTCCACCTACGAGGAATGGACTGAGGACCGCTGCCCCGTGGTGCGCATCATGCCCAACACCCCGGCCCTGGTCGGCCTGGGCGTGTCGGCCATCTGCCTGGACAACCACAATCTGACCGATGAGATGAAGGCGTTTGTGCCCGAACTCTTCGCCTCCATCGGTCAGACCCACGTGCTGCCGGAAAAGCTGTTCGACGCCTTCACCGGCGTGATCGGCTCCGGCCCGGCCTATGTCTTCTACTTCATGGAAGCCATGATCGAGTCCGGCGTGGCCCTGGGGCTCACCCGGCCGCAGAGCGTGGAGATGGTCAAGGGCTTGTTCCTGGGCTCCGCCACCATGGCCGACCGGAGCGAACACTCCGTGACCGAACTTCGCGAAATGGTCACCTCCCCTGGAGGCACCACCATCCGCGCGCTCATGCACTTCGACCGGCAGGCGCTCAAAGGCGACATCATCGACGGTGTCTTCGAGTCCTACTACCGCAGCATCGAACTGGGCGAACAATAGCGAATAGAATCGGGGGGAAGGGGGAGAAAACCCTTTGAAAAGGTTTTTTCTCCCCCTTCCCCCGTACCCCCCAACCCCCTCTTTCCCAAACTTTTTGTGTGCCTTCGGCAAGGGCGTGCGTCAGTGGATGCGCGTCTTTTTTTTAGGCGCAGGTTAGGGCGTACCGAGAAACGGCACGGAAGATGCGGTCCCGCGCATCTCGCGCAGCGACCCAAAAAGTTTTGAAAAATGGAGGGATGGGGGTTCGGGGGAAGGGAGGGGAAAAACTTTCTCAAAAGTTTTTCCCCTCCCTTCCCCCGATTCGCCGTCAGGCGAACAACAACCGGATCAGCCCGAGCACCGGGATAAGCACGCACGCGGCCAGGGTGCCGGTCTTTCCGGCCAGGCGGAACAGCTTGTGGAGTTTTACGCCGTCCCACCAGGTTCCTTCGGGCCCGAGCATGGGCTTGTCCTTGACCTTCCCGAAATAGACGGTGGGCCCGCCCATCCGTCCCTCCAGGAGCCAGGCCGCGGCCGCCATGGGGTAACCCGCGTTGGGGCTCTCCATCTTGCGTGCGTCTTCGCGGTAGCGTCCCCTGGCCGTGGCCGCCTTCAGCCCGAGCCGCTTGCCGACGATGAACAGGAAAAAGGCGGTCAGCCGGGCCGGAATCCAGGCCAGGACATCGTCGGTCCTGGCCGCGCCCTGCCCCAGGTCGATATAGCGGTCCGTGCGGTAGCCCCACATGGAGTCCATGGTGGACACGGCCTTGTAGGCCCACAGTCCGCCCGGGCCGAGGAGCGCGAGGTAGAACAGGGGCGCGGTGAAGCCGTCGTTGAGGTTCTCGCTGACCGTCTCGGCCAGGGTGCGGCGGATGTCGGGCGCGTCGAGCCCGGCGGTCTCGCGGCTGACGAGCATGGACAGGGCCGTGCGCGCGCCGTTCAGGTCGCCGGAATCGAGGAGTTCAGCCACCCGGCGGGCGTCCTTCAGCAGGCAGCCCAGAGCCAGGCCCGCGTAAGCGAAATACACGGCCAGGAGCGGGCCGAGGTAGCGGATGGACGTGAGTTCGGCCACGACGAACCAGGCCGCCCAGGCGAAGAGGAGCACGGCTCCCCACCCCGCCAGGCGGAGATTGACGCCCGTGCGGCGGACGGCCGTCTCGAAGAGGTCGAGCCCCTTGCCGATGAGCCGGACCGGGTGCGGCCAGTTGACGGGGTCGCCGAGGAGGCGGTCCAGGACCACGGCCAGGGCGGGGATGAGGAAGACGGCGGCGGGATGTTCCATTGGGTATGAAAAAAGGGCCGGGAAGAGCGTCTCTTCCCGGCCCTGATGGTCTTTAGTTCTCGAAGTAGGACCGCAGCAGCGCGCTCCGCACGGGATGGCGGAGCTTGCGCAACGCCTTGGCCTCGATCTGGCGGATGCGCTCGCGGGTGACGTTGAAGAGCTTCCCCACTTCCTCAAGGGTGTGGTCGGACTTCTCGCCGATGCCGAAGCGCTTGCGCAGGACCTGCTCCTCGCGCGGGGTCAGGTCGGACAGGACCGAGGCGATCTGCTCGCTGAGCTTGGTGGAGACCACTTCCTCGGCGGGCGCGGTGGCCTTCTTGTCCTCGATGAAATCGCCCAGGCTGGAATCTTCCTCGTCGCCGATGGGGGTCTCGAGGGAAATGGGCTCCTTGGCGATCTTGAGGACCTTCTTGACCTTCTCCAGCGGGTAATCCATGCGCTCGGCGATCTCCTCCGGAGACGGGTCGCGGCCGAGCTCCTGCACCAGGTAGCGCGAGGTGCGGATGAGCTTGTTGATGGTCTCGATCATGTGCACCGGGATACGGATGGTCCGGGCCTGGTCCGCGATGGCGCGGGTGATGGCCTGGCGGATCCACCAGGTGGCGTAGGTCGAGAACTTGTAGCCGCGCTGGTACTCGAACTTGTCCACGGCCTTCATCAGGCCGATGTTGCCCTCCTGGATGAGGTCCAGGAACTGCAGGCCGCGGTTCGTGTACTTCTTGGCGATGGAGACCACCAGGCGCAGGTTGGCGCGGATGAGCTCCTGCTTTGCCTGCATGGCGGTCCGGTTGCCGGACTTGATGCGCCACAGGACCTCTTCGAGGTCGTGCACGGAGTGGCAACACTTGTCCTGCAGGCGGTTCATGATCTCCAGCTTGCCAGCGAGCATTTCCTTGAAGGAGAAGAACTCCTCCACGGTCATGCCGAGCTGGGTGGAGGCCGCCACCGGGTTGATCTCGCGGTCATCCACCTGCTTGAACAGCACCTCGATCTCGGCCTTGGTCTTGCCCACGGACAGGACATAGGCCGACAGGTCGCGCTGGCAGTTGTGCATCTGCCGCACGTAGTCGTTGACCGTCTCGATGATCCGGTCGATGAGGGTCTTTTCCAGCTTGATGTCGCGCAGCCGGGTGACGATGTCCTCTTTATAGCTGAGAATCTCCTGCTGCACGCCGTAGACGCGCTTGTCCAGACAGGCGCAGTAGTCGAGCTTCTCGTAGATCTTCTTTTTCCTGCCGTAGAGCTTCTTGACCTCGGCGAGCAGGAAGATGACCCGCTGGCGCTGGTTCATCTCGTCCTCGGAGGGGTCGTCCTCCTCGATGGTCTTGACCACGTCCTTGAGCTTTATGCGGCCCTCTTCCAGGTCCTCGCCCACGGAAATGAGCTCTTCCACGGCCACGGGCACCTCCACCAGAGAGTAGAGGACGTCCATCTCGCCGTTTTCGATCTTCTTGGCGATGACCACCTCGCCTTCGCGGTCCAGGAGCGGCACGGCGCCCATTTCGCGCAGGTACATGCGCACGGGGTCGGTGCTCCGCGAGGCGTACTCGGAGGAATCGTCGTCGGTATCGTCGAACTCCAATTCCTTGTCGTCGTCATCGTCGGTCAGCTTCTTGTCGGAATCGTCCGAATCCACCAGGGCGATATCCATCTGGTCGAAGATGGCGTGGATTTCCTCGAGCTGGTCGGGGCTGTTATAGTCGGAAGGCAGGGCCTTGCTCAACTCTTCGTATGTCAGGAATCCCTTTTTCTTACCTTCGGCGATAAGAGCTTTGATCTGTTGGATTTCCTTAATGTTGCTCATCGTCCCTCCTGCGGGATTCCTTCAGGGCCAGTAATTGCAATGCCCGTTCGGTGTCTCCGCTTTGCTGTGCCTGACGTATGGCCTCAGTGAGCTGGCGCTTGTCCAGTTTCTCCTGTTCAAGCGCGATCGTGTGACAAATATGATTCCACTCTTCCAGCAGTTCCCGGCCGGAGAGGACATTCTCACGAAATTCTTCGCGACACTGGATGTAGAAGCCTTTTTCCTGTTCGTTCAGCAGGCTCGTTACTTGGCCTTGCTGCGTTGTTTCAAGCTTCTTCCACAGTGACTGCGCCCATGGGGTGCGAAGAACCTGGGTCATTCCCCTTTTGGCCAGCTCCGGCACATAGTCCGGGTACTGGATCGAAAACCGCAAAAAATACCGATCATCCGCAAAGTCCTTGCCGACGCCCATGCCCGGCTGCTGTTCGACTCGTTGCGTCTGTCGGGGCTGATGCCTTGGATTGCGCTGTTGCGGAGTGGCCGCACCCGCGTCGCGCCTGAAATCAGCCTCCGACAACCCGAGCCCGCTCGCAATGCGGGGCAGGTAGAACGCCCGCAAGGACGCGTCGGACAATTCCGACAGAAAACTCTTGGCCCACGCCATGATATCCCTGGGAGCGTACTGCTCCCGCAGGGTGTTCATGCAAAAAGTCAAACCGTCCGGGGCCTCGTTCATGCAGGCCTCGAACCCTTCCGCTCCCCTGGTCTGGAGCAGGCTGTCCACGTCCTCGCCGTCCGGCATGAGGACCACCTTGCAGGCCACGCCCTGGAGCAGGATCATCCTGCTGGACTTCATGGCCGCCTTGCGCCCCGCCCCGTCGCCGTCGAAGACCAGGTCGACGCGCGAACAGAATCCGGCCAACGTCTTCACCTGATCGGCGGTCAGGGCCGTGCCCAGGACGCCGCAGGAATCGGTGTAGCCGAACTGGTGGAGCGATATCACATCCATGTATCCTTCGGTCAGGATGGCCCGCTTGGTGCGGGTCATAGTGGACCGGGCCAGATTGAGCCCGTACAAGTGGTCGCCCTTCTTGTATATAGGCGTATCCGAGCTGTTCAGATACTTGGGTTCTCCTTCTGTAATTATTCTGCCGCCAAAAGCAATGACCCGCCCCGATAAATTTTGGATGGGGTAGGTCAACCTTCCTCGGAACCGATCGTAGATATTGCCTTTTTCATTTTTCGACAATAACCCGGCTTCGACCCCGAGGTCGGGATTGCGCCCCTTGGTGCGCAGAAAATTGTCCAATCCGTGCCAGTCCTCCGGGGAATACCCCAGGCCGAACTTGGCGATCATCTCCGGGGTCATCCCCCGATTGGCCAGGTAGCGGCGGCAATGGTCCCCGGAGGCCAGGGACAGGTTGCGCTGGAAGAACTGGTTGGCCTCGTCGTGCATGTCGAGGAGGACCTGCTTCCTGGCCTTGCGCTCGGCCGCATGCGGATCGTGCGGCACGTGGCTCAGTTCCACCCCGCACTCGGCGGCCAGATGTTCCAGGGCCTCCCGGAACTCCAGGCCGTTGATGCGCCCGTAAAAATCGATGACGTCCCCCGAGGCCTGGCAGCCGAAGCAATAGAAGAAGCCCTCGTCGTCGTTCACGGACATGGAGGGCTTGGTTTCCTGATGGAAAGGACACGCGCCCATCCACCGGCCCGAGACCGGTTTCAGGTCAACATACCGGCGCACTATGTCCGAGATATTGATCCGGGCCTTGACGGCCTCGATACCACTTCTGTCCACCAGACGCCTCCGGGCAAAGCCGTTACTTGAGCGTTACCTCGGTCATGCCGTCCCCGCCCCGGTCTTCGGGGGCCAGGGAAAAATTCTCCACGGCGGGATAGTACTTCAAAAATTCGTGCACCTCGCGCCGCAAGGCGCCGGTTCCCCGGCCGTGCACGATCTCTAATTTGCCCGCGCCCTTGCGCAGGGCGGCGTCCAGGGCCCGTTCCAGTTCGCTGAGCGCCTCGTCGGCCCGGTGGCCGCGCAGGTCCACCTCGACCACCAGTTCGCTCGGAGCCGGGGTCTTGGCCTCGGAGGGCTTGCCGAACGGCCGGGAAGGACCGTCGGCCGGGCCGAGATGCTCGGCCTTGACCCACATGGCCACCCCGCCGATATCGACCTTGGCCTGCTTCTTTTTCTCGTTGATTTCCAGCACGGTACCCGACTTGTTCCATGCCAGATACGATACTTTCTTGCCCGGGACAATATCCGAGAAGGAAAACACGGGCTCTTTTTCCCGTTCGGGCGCGATGTCCTCGATGCGCAGCCGCGCCTGGTGGAGCTTCTTGCGCGCCTCTTTCTGGCCGATGCGCTCGGTCTTCCACTGCTTGACCACGTCCTGGGCCTTGGACTGGACCTCTTTGAGGATCTTGGTGCGCTCCTTCTCGAACTTCTGTTCAAGGTTGGCCCGCTTCTTTTCGATGCGGGTGCGCTCCTCCTCGATGGCGTCCAGTTCGGCCTCTTTCTTGACGGCCATGGCGTTGAGGCGGTCCAGCACGGCGGAGGTGTCCGAACCGTCCAACAGGAGATATTTTTCGGCCCGCTCCAGGATGACGGCGGGCAGGCCGTGCTCGCGTGCCACGTCCAGGGCGATGGACGCCCCCACCTGGTCGTAGGCCAGCCGGAACAGCGGCTTCTTGGTGGACGGGTCGAAGAGCACGCTGGCCGCGCGCACGCCCTTGGTGGCCATGGCGTAGGCCTTGAGGGCCGGGAAATGGGTGGCCGTGAACGCGGTGGCCCGCTTTTCCAGCAGAGAGTCGATGACCGCCTGGGCCAGGGCCGCGCCCTGGGTGGGGTCCGTGCCCGCGCCGAACTCGTCGAGGATGAACAGGGAGCGTTCGTCCACCTTGTCCCAGACCCGCTTCAGGTACTGGATCTGGGCGGTGAAGGTGGAGACGTTCTCCTCCAGGGACTGCTCGTCGCCCATGATGACGAAGATGTCGTCCCACAGGGGCAGGCAACTGCCCTCGGCGGCCGGTACCGGCAGGCCGGAAAAGGCCATCAGGCCGATGAGGCCCACGGTCTTGAGGCAGACGGTCTTGCCGCCCGCGTTGCCGCCGCTGACGATCATGGCCCGCTGCCCGTCGAGCAGTTCGATGTTCACGGGGTGGACCGACTCGTCGGTCAGGGCCAGGAGCGGGTGGCGGGCCTTGAGCAGCCTGGGCGCGCCCTCCTCCGTGACCTCGATGGTCCGGCCGCCGTAGGCGTCGGCCAGGCGCACCTTGGCCATGAGCACATCCAAGGTGACCAGCCCGAAGTAGGCCTCGCGGACCTCGTCCTGCTCCTGGCGCACCAGGGAGGTCAGGTATTGCAGGACCTTGTATTCCTCGGCCCGCTCCTCGCGTTTGAGTTCCTGGAGCTTGTTGTTGGTCTCCACCAGGAAGAGGGGCTCGAAGTAGCAGGTCTCGCCGGTCTGCGAGTAGTCGTGGATAATGCCCTTGGTCTTGTTCTTGAAATTCGCCTTGATGGGCAGCACGTAGCGGTCGGACGAGACGGTCATGAACTCGTCCTGCATGGCCGCGCCCAGGTTTTCCTGGAGAATGAAGTCCTTGACCCGCTTGGTGCAGCGCTGATGGATGGCCCGGATCTCCTGGCGCACGGACATCAGGTTCGGGGAGCTCTCGTCCTTGATCTGCCCCTCGGCGTCCAGGCAGCGCCCGATGCCGGACACGGTCTTCTGCGGCCAGGCATAGGCGAAGAGTTCATCCTTGAGCACGTCCCAGCCGCGTTCCTCGAAGCCCGCCAGTGATTCGCGGGCGTCCTTGGCCAGGTCCAGGAGGATCTTGAGCGCGAAGAGCGCGTCCTGGTCGAGCACGGCCAGTTCGCTGCCCAGGTGCGGGAAGATGCCGCCCAGCTCCGGAAAGGCGCGCATGCGGAACCCGGACTCCCCCACCCAGGCCGCGCCCTGCGCGAACAGGGTTCCTGCCCGGCGGACGGACTCAAGGGTATCGTAAGGATGGATGGCAAGACACGCGGCAGCCCCGGGTTCGGACGTGGCGAAACCGGACAATGCCCCGAGAATCTTGGGGAACTCCAATACCTGGAAAGTTCTGGACTCCATGGATGAACCTTGGAGAGTTAGGAGAGCTTGGACCGGACCAGCGAGCTGGCCTTCTTGCCGTCGACCTGTCCCGTGTGCGCCCCGAGCACGGCCTGCATGACCTTGCCCATATCCGCCATGGAGGACGCGCCGACGTCGGCGATGGCCTTGTCGATGGCGGCGGAAAGCTCCTCGTCGGACAGCTGCTTGGGAAGATAGACTTCAAGGGCGGCGAGTTCGTCGGCTTCGACCTTGGCCAAGTCGTCCCTCCCCGCCGTGGTGTACTGTTCGAAGGAGTCCTTGCGCTGCTTGACCTGTTTGGCGATGAGATCGAGCACGGTCTCGTCGGACAGGTCCTGGCTTTTCTCTTCGACCATACGGTTTTTAATGGCCGTCTTGAGGTGTCTCAAGACGGCCACTTTTACCGTAGCTTTGGCCTTATAGGCCTCTATGTAGTCTTTGTCTATTTGCTTGGACAGACTCATAATCTACATGCTGCGTATTTTACGCATTTTTTTGGCAAGCCGTTTCTTGGCGGCAGCTTTCTTTTTCTTCTTCTGCACGCTGGGCTTTTCGTAGTGCTGGCGTTTCTTCAGTTCGGACAGGATTCCGGCCTTCTCCACCTGCTTCTTGAAGCGGCGCAGAGAGATGTCGAAATTGTCGTTGTCGTCAAAATACACTCCGGGCAATGAAAATCACCTCCTCGGTGAACCGCCCGCTCTTTTGGCGGGCCAGCGAAATAAGAGACACTACATATATACAAAAAAACAAAAAAGCAACCCAAAAATGCGGATAAAAACCCGGAACGGCGTCAAGCAAAAAAGGCCCACCCGGCAGTACCCGGGCAGGCCCTTTCGATTCCGTACTATTCAGAGACTAATGATCAGCCTTTTTCGCGTCACGCAAAGACTGCAGGACCGTAACCGCCAGGGCGACACCGATGACGCCGAGGACGATGTACAGGACACCGAAAAAGACGAAATGGTCGGGCATCCACCAGGGAAGATCCATGGGCAGCGGGCTGTGAACGGTTTCACCGTGAATCATCGTATCATCTCCAACTTATTTAACGGCGTCCTTGAGAATCTTGCCGGGACGGAATTTGACAACCTTGGTCTCGGGGATCTTGAGCTCGAGGCCGGTGCGGGGGTTGCGGCCAACGCGGGCTTTGCGGAGTTCCACAACGAAGGTGCCGAACCCGGTCAGGGTAAGCTTGCCTTCGGAAACCAGTGTGCTTTCCACGGTCTCCAGGAACGCATTCAGGGCACGTTCGGCATTCGCTTTGGTCAGATTGGCCTTTTCCGCGATTTTGACAACCAATTCAGCCTTTGTCATCAGTCCTTCCTCCTCGGTGAAATAATTACCTGATGGTATTTGTTAAAGTGCAGCCAGAGCACAAAGCGGCTCACACTTTGTTTCCGTCACCAACTCACCCCTTGGCCTTTAAATGAACTTTCGTCCCGTGTCCAGCCCGAGCATTGAAAAAAGCGAAAAAACCTACGCTATATGGCGCTTCCGGGACTTTTGCCCCCCCTATTTTGAGGGCCTGAACTCCGCTTTTTCGGTACCGGGAGTCAGGTATTTTATAGGTCTTTGTGAAAAAAAGGACTAATATATTAAGGAAAGTGTACGAAATTGTGCCGGCGTAAGGTTTTCGGGCCGCGCCGAAGGGCTGACCCCTTCGTCGTGGAACCACTGCTCCACTTCCGGAGTCATGCGCTTTTTCAGGATGGTGGAAATCTGCTTGCGCCGCTGCTGGAAGAGCAGCTTGATCAGTTCGGCCAGCTTGTCCGGGGCGGCGGGACGGGCATCGAGCGGGAACGGATCGAAGCGGACCACAGCGGAGTCGACCTTGGGGCGCGGCCGGAAGACCGTGGGCGGCACCTTGAAGAGGTAGCGCGTGTCGCAGAAGTTCCGCACCCAGGCGGTCAGCCCGCCGAAGGCCTTGGTGCCGGGCTCGGCGGTCAGCCGCATGGCCACCTCGTGCTGGACCATGAAGACCGCCCGCTCCAGGGTCTCCACCCTGCTGACGATGTCCCAGATCAGCTTGGACCCCACGTTGTACGGGAGATTCCCGATGATCTTGCACGGTCCGGTCCCGTTCAGGTCCGTCCAGGGGAACTTGAGGGCGTCGGCCCGGACCACGTCCAGCTCCGGCCAGCGTTCCTCGAGCCGCTCGGCCAGATCGTCGTCCATCTCGACCACGCGCAGGCGGCGCGCCCCGACCTCGGCCAGATGCTCGGTCAGCGCCCCCTGCCCCGGACCTATCTCTATAATATAGTCCTCGTGCGAGGGGGCGATCGCGTCCACGATCTTGCGGCAGATGTTGGGGTCGGTCAGAAAATTCTGGCCCAGGCTCTTCTTGGCCCGGTGCGTTCCGTCTTGATGCGCCATATGCGTTCTCCGTCGTCAGGGGATAGCGGAACCCGGTCCGGCTGGCAACAGCATTGACACGATCTCCCCGGAAAACGTATGAATCCCCGGTATTCATTCAAGGAGGAGGACCCATGAATCTACGCCATTACGTCCGGGACATCCCGGATTATCCCAAGAAAGGGATCACTTTCTTCGACATCACGCCCATTTTGAGCACCCCCAAGGCCTTCCGCTACGTCATCGACCAGCTGTACGAGAAGTACAAGGACTCCGGTGCGGACAAGATCGTGGCCGCCGACGCCCGGGGTTTCATCTTCGGCGCGCCCCTGGCGCTCAAGATGGGCATCGGCTTCGTGCCCATCCGCAAACCCGGCAAGCTGCCCTACAAGAACCGTTGCGTGACCTATGACCTGGAATACGGGTCCGACACCCTGTGCATGCATGTGGACGCCATCGAGGAAGGCGACAAGGTCCTGATGATCGACGACCTGCTGGCCACGGGCGGCACGGCCGAGGGTATGGTCAAGCTGATCCGCGAGGCGGGCGGCGAGATCGTGGGGGCCGGGTTCGTCATCCAGCTCTCCTTCCTGGACGGCGACGAGGTCATGCGTGCGGCCGGCGTGAAGCATGATTTCCTCATTGAAATCGACTAACAAGGAATTACCATGAGCAAGATAGGCATCATCGGCGGCAGCGGCCTGGACGATCCGGACCTGTTGCTGGACGCCCGCGACGTGGAGATGGGCACCCCCTACGGCAAGCCGTCCGCCCTCCTCAAGGAAGGGACCATCGCGGGCCGGGAGGTGGTCTTGCTGGCCCGGCACGGCCGGGAGCACACCATTCCGCCCACCTTCGTCAACTATCGCGCCAACATCAAGGCCCTGAAGGACGCGGGCTGCACCCGCATCCTGGCGACCACGGCCTGCGGCTCCCTGCGCCAGGAGATCGCCCGGGGGCACCTGGTCATCCTGGACCAATTCATCGACTTCACCCGGCGTCGGCAGGTCTCCTTTTTCGACGAGTTCGAGCCGCACTGCGCGGTGCACACGGCCATGGCCGACCCGTTCGACGCGTCCCTGCGCGGGCTGCTCAACGCGGCCTGCGACAAGCTCGGCCTGGCGCACCACAAGAGCGGCACGGTCATCACCATCGAAGGCTCCCGTTTCTCCACCCGGGCCGAGTCCAACATGTTCCGCCTGTGGGGCGCGGACGTCATCAACATGAGCGTGGCCCCGGAGTGCATCCTGGCCAACGAGGCGGGCCTCCCCTACGCCGCCGTGGCCATGAGCACCGATTACGACTGCTGGAAGACCGACGAGGCCCCGGTGACCTGGGATGAGATTCTCGAGGTCTTCAAGAGCAACGTGGAAAAGGTCACCTCCCTGCTCGTCGAAGTCATCGGCAACCTGGACTAGGCCATGACGACGTCCGTTCCCGCCGATTCCGCGCCCCGCGCCTGCGACCTGCTGGTCCGGGCCGACGCGATCATCACCCAGGACGACGACCGGCGCGTCCTGACCGGCGCCGCCGTGGCCATCGGCGACGACCTGGTGCTCGAGGTCGGGGATTACGCCGACCTCGACGCCCGGTACGATGCCGCCCAACGGCTGGACATGTCGGGCAAGATGCTCCTGCCCGGCCTGGTCAACGGCCACACCCACCTGCCCATGACCCTGTTGCGCGGCTTTGCCGACGACCTGCCGCTCATGGAGTGGCTGGAGGGGCACATCTGGCCCGTGGAGGCGCAGCTCGACGAGGACCTGCTCGGCATCGGCGCGCGGCTCGGCTGCGCGGAGCTCATCCGCACCGGGTGCACGGCCTTCCTGAACGGCTATTTCCACGAGTACGTGACCGGCGATGCGGCCTCGAACTGCGGCCTGCGCGCGGTCCTGGGCGAAGGGTTCTTCGCCTTCCCCTCGCCGTTCTTCCCCACGGCCGAGGCCTGCTGGGAGACCATCCGTACCCTGGAGGCGCGTTTCCGGGACGACCCGCTGGTGCGCACGGCGGTCACGCCGCACGCGGCCTTCACCGTGCCGCCGGAGGACCTCGCGGCCAGCTTTGAACTGGCCGAGGCCCTGGACATCCCCTGGCAGACCCATCTGGCCGAATCGCCCGCCGAAACGGCGGTCTGCCTGGGCAAGTACGGCATGCGGCCGGTGGAGATCCTGCGCAAGGAGGGCCTGCTCTCCCCGCGCGTCACCTTGCACCACTGCGTGGACGTCACGGACGGCGAGATCCTGCAACTGGCCGCGTCCGGGACCAACGTGGTCCACAACCCGGCCTCCAATCTGAAGCTCTGCTCCGGCATGTCCCCGGTGCAGAAGATGCTCGACGCCGGGGTCAATGTTGGGCTCGGCACGGACGGCGCGTCGAGCAACAACCAGTTGAACATGTTCCGCGACATGGGGTTGGCCGCGCTCATCGGCAAGGTCCGCCACGAGGACGCCTCGGCCGTGAACGCCGGGACCGCCCTGGACATGGCCACCCGCCACTCGGCCCGTTGCCTGGGCTGGCCCGAACTGGGCCGGATCGAGGCGGGCTTCCCGGCGGACATGATCGCCCTGGACCTCTCCTCCCCCAACCTCATGCCCGTGTTCAACCACGTGTCCCACGCGGTCTACGCGGCCACGGGCATGGAGGTGTGCATGACCATGGTGGCGGGCGAGGTCCTGTACCTGTACGGCGAGTTCCGGACCCTCGACGTCAGCGGCCTGCGCAAGGAGGCCCTGCGGTGCTCCAAGTGGGTTCGAAGCGTCTCCGGAAAATGAAAAAGAACCGCAAAGAGCTTGACAACACCCGCCCTGGGTGCATATCGAAGTCTGCTCTTGCACCGAAATGAAATTACGTATGCCGCTGGCATCCTGTGAGCCGCATTATTTTTAGGAGGAAGGCACGACATGGCCAAGAAAAAAGGTATCGTTTCCCTGGAAGGCGCCGTCAAGACCGATGCAGGTCTGACCTACAAGGGTGTCGTCATGGAACCCGTTGTTGAAAAGTGTGAAGGCTGCGAGCGCATCGTTCCCTTCGAGGACGAGCAGTTCTGCCCGACCTATGCCCAGCCCGCTCGCAAGTGGGCCAACGGCGTGTGCAACTTCGCCACGCACGTTCGCGCCGAGGTGGACAAGACCGGCAAGGTCAAGGTCAACCCGCTCAAGGCCTCCAAGCGCGCCGCGCGCGGTCGTTAGACCACTGCAAGCAGGAAAGGCGGGGCGATGTCCCCGCCTTTTTTTTGTTTGTATGATCCGATTTTTGGACTAGTTTCATCAAAAACAACATCGGAGGTCCCATGGACGCGCTCTTTTCCGAACTCGATCGCCAGACAGAGGCGATCGTCGAACTGCAGACCAAACTCACGGCCATTCCGGCCCTCGGACCCCGCAACGGGGGCGAAGGCGAAAAGGCCAAGGCCGACTTCCTGCTCGGCCATCTCAAATCCATGGGCATCGAGGACATCCGCGAATACAACGCCCCCGACTCCGACGTGCCCTGCGGGTACCGGCCCAACATCGCGGCCGTGATCCCCGGCAGGAACACGGAAAAGACCCTCTGGGTCATCTCACACATCGACGTGGTCCCTCCGGGCGACCTCGGGCTGTGGAACTCCGATCCCTACGTAGTCCAGCGTGACGGCGACACCCTCATCGGGCGCGGCGTGGAGGACAACCAGCAGGGCATGGTCTCCTCGCTGTTGGCCGCCCAGGCCCTGCTCGACCTGAAGATCACCCCGGAGATGAACTACGGCCTGATCCTCGTGTCCGACGAGGAAACCGGCTCGGGCTTCGGTCTGGACTACATCGTCCGCGAGCACGAAGATCTTTTCCGCGAACACGACCTGTTCCTGGTTCCGGATTCCGGCGAACCCGCCTCGGAGATGGTCGAGGTGGCCGAGAAGTCCATGTTCTGGCTCAAGGTCACGGTCATCGGCAAGCAGTGCCACGCCTCCACCCCGGATCAGGGGATCAACACCATGTTCCCGTCCGCCGAGTTCATCCTGCGCATCAAGGAACTGGAGACCCTGTATCCGGCCGAGGACCCCCTGTTCAACCCGCCCCGCTCCACCTTCCAGCCGACCATGCGCGAGGCCAACGTGGCCAACGTGAACACCATCCCCGGGCGGGACGTGTTCTACGTGGACTGCCGGGTCATGCCCGAGTACGACCTGGACGACGTGCTCGGCACCATCAAGGGCATGGGCGTCGAGATCGCGGCCAAGTATGGCGTGACCGTCACGTGCGAGCCCGTCATGCGGGAGCAGGCCGCCCCGGCCACCCCGGCGGACAGCGAGATCGCGGTCCGGACCATGGCTTCGGTGCGCAAGGTCTACAACAACACCCCCCGCACCGTGGGCGTGGGCGGCGGCACCGTGGCCGCGTTCCTGCGCCGCAAGGGCTACAACGCCGTGGTCTGGTCCACCCTGTACCACAACGCGCATCAGCCCAACGAATGGTCGTCCATCAAGAGCACCATCGGCGACGCCAAGGTCATCGCCGACATGCTCCTGACCAAGTAGCGCCGCAGCCCGATCATGCAGCGAAAGACCCCGTTCCCGGCCGAGTTCGACCTCATCGTGGTCGGCGCGGGCCATGCCGGCTGCGAAGCCGCCATGGCCTCGGCCCGGCTCGGCCTGAAAACCCTGCTGCTGACCATCAACCTGGACCGCATCGGGCACCTCTCCTGCAACCCGGCCATCGGCGGCCTGGCCAAGGGCCACATGGTCAAGGAGATCGATGCGCTCGGCGGCATGATGGGGCTGTGGGCCGACGCGGCGGGCATCCAGTTCCGCATCCTGAACACCCGCAAGGGCCCGGCGGTCCGCTCCAGCCGCGCCCAGATCGACCGCGCCGAGTACATGCGCGTGGTCCAGCGCTCCATCTTCTCCCAGGACAACCTGTGGGTCTTCCAGGACATGGGCGCGGCCGTGCTGACGGAGCACGGCCGGGTCAGCGGTCTGCGCAGCGAACTGGGCGAAGTCTTCCCGGCCCGGGCCGTGCTCCTGACCACCGGCACCTTCCTGCGCGGCCTCATGCACATCGGCCTGGAGCACTTCAGCGGCGGGCGCATGGGCGACCCGGCCTCCAACTCGCTGTCGGCCAACCTGCGCGAGCTGGGCTTTGACCTGGGCCGCCTCAAGACCGGCACCACCCCGCGCCTGCTGCGCGATTCCATCGATTTCTCGGCCATGCAGGAGCAGCCCGGCGACGATCCGCCCGTGCCCTTCAGCTTCCGCAACCGGACCGTGCCCATGCCCCAGGTGTCCTGCTGGCTGACCTACACCAACGAAGCGGCCCACGAGGCCATCCGCTCGGGTTTCGACCGCTCGCCCATGTTCACCGGCATCATCGAGGGCACCGGGGCGCGCTACTGCCCGTCCATCGAGGACAAGGTGGCCCGGTTCCCGGAAAAGGACCGGCACCAGATTTTCGTCGAGCCCGAGGGGCTGAACAGCCCGGAGATGTACCCCAGCGGCATCCCCACCAGCCTGCCCTTCGACGTGCAGAAGCAGATGGTCCGGGCCATCCGGGGGCTGGAAAACGCCCAGATCGTCCGGCCGGGCTACGCCATCGAATACGACTTCGTTCCGCCCACCCAGCTTCGGCCCACCCTGGAGACCAAGGCGGTGCAGGGGCTCTATTGCGCGGGCCAGATCAACGGCACCTCCGGTTACGAGGAGGCCGCCGCCCAGGGGCTGTGGGCTGCGCTCAACGCGGCCTGCAAGCTCAAGGGCCGGGAGCCGTTCCTGCCCTCCCGCGACCAGGCGTACATGGCCGTGCTGGTGGACGACCTGGTGACCAAGGGCACCGAGGAGCCCTACCGCATGTTCACCTCGCGCGCCGAGCATCGGCTGCTGCTGCGCGAGGGCAACGCGGACGAACGCCTGACCCCCATAGGCCGCGACCTGGGCCTGGTGGACGACGCCCAGTGGCGGCTGTATTCCGATAAGCGGGGAAAACTTCAAGCAACGCTTGAAGCCATGCACTCCATCCGGGTGCGGCCCGACGCCCCCACCCGCGAACTCCTGGAATCCGTCGGCGCGTCCGTGCCGGGCAAGGCCGTGGAACTGGCCGCCCTGCTGCGCCAGCCCCAGATGGAGATAGAACGGCTGGCCGTGTTCTACCCGGAGCTGGACGGACTGGACCAGGAGGTTCTGCGCGAGGCCGAAGTGCAGGTGCGCTACGAGGGATACCTGGTCAAGCAGGAGGAGCTGGTGGCCAGGTTCAAGTCCATGGAGGACAAGGTCCTGCCCGAGAATCTGGACTATGCGGCGGTTTCCGGCCTGACCCGCGAGGTGGTCGAGAAGCTGACCCGCATCCAGCCCCGGACCCTGGGCCAGGCCGGGCGCATCTCCGGGGTCACGCCCGCCGCCTTGTCCTGCCTGGAGATTCACCTGAAAAAACTCGGCTTATCGTAACAGTCCTTTCTTCTTCGTTTGTTGACAGGGTGTCCCAGTCTGTCTAAATACATGAATATTGATACGACGTTCGCCCGGCGGCGGGCCTGTTCCCGCATATCTTTTTGCAACCGTTTCAAGGAGTCTGGTCTTGGACGAAGGATCCGACAGTCGATTTCGAAGTATCTTCAAGAAAATATTCGGTAACAACGACCATCAGATAGAGGAGCACATCCTCGAAGCCAAGGCCGACGGGGAGTTGGAGAGCTATGAGGTTTCCATGCTCCTGAACGTGCTCGGCCTGGACCGGAAGCTCGTCGAGGAGATCATGGTCCCGCGCACGGACATGGTCTGCGCCGACGCCACCAGCACCGTCAAGGACGTGGCCGAGCTCATCGTCAACCAGGGCGCCCACTCCCGCATCCCCATCTATCAGGACAACAAGGATCACATCTTCGGGCTGGTCCATGCCAAGGACCTGCTCGAGCCCCTGCTCAACGGCGAGGTGGACCGGTCCGTGGTGGAGCTCCTGCGGCCCGCCTTCTTCGTGGCCGAGGACAAGTCCCTGGACGAGGTTCTGGCCTATTTCAAGAAGGAAAAGCTGCACATGGCCGTGGTCCAGGACGAATACGGCGGCACCTCGGGCATGGTCACTATGGAGGACGTGCTCGAAGAGATCGTCGGCGAGATTTCGGACGAATACGACGACCAGCGCCCGGACGAGATCCAGGACTATTCGGACGGGACCTTCATCGTCTCGGGCCGCGCGCCGCTGGAGGACGTCAATCGCAAGTTCGCGCTCACCCTCGAGAGCGAGGAGGTGGACTCCATCGGCGGCTACCTGGCCGCCCTGGCCGGACGCATCCCTCCCCAGGGCGAGCTGTACACCTTTTCGGGCTGGCGGTTCATGGTCATGGAGGCCGACGAGCGCCAGATCTGGACCATCAAGGTCGAACCCCTGGGGATAGTGTAACCCGTGTATCAGCTGGTTCTTATCGCCACGTTGGGGGCCTGGATCGGGTTCGCCAACCCGCTCTTCCATTTCCCGCCCGCCGTGCTCGCATTCCCCCTGGGACTGGCCTGGATCGGCCTGCGCGCCGTGTCCGGCGGCAAGGCCTTCCGCTTCGGCTGGCTGGCCGGGACCCTGGCGGCCACGGGCTGTTTCTACTGGATGGTCATCCCGGTGCAGATCTACGGCGGCCTGCCGTGGTTCATCGCCCTGCCCTGCCCCGTGCTCCTGGCCGCGGTCATCGGACTCTATTTCGGGTTGTTCACCTACGGCATGCACCACGCGGCCAGGCTCATCGACGGCGTGCCTCTGTGTCTGCTGGCCGGGTTCGCCTGGGCCAGCATGGAGATGCTCATGGGTACCCTGTTTTCGGGCTTCCCGTGGATGAACCTGTCCTCGGCCTTCGCGGTCTGGCCCTTTGCCGTGCAAGGGGCGTCCGTGGTCGGGGCCTTCGGGCTCTCAGGCGTGTTCGCCGCCCTGGCCGTGGCTTTGCTGCTGTGCGCCACCTACCGGGGCGCCCTGTTCCTGGCCGTGGGCCTGGGCGCGCTGATCGTCGGCTTCGGCTTCCACCGCGTGTCCACCTTCGACGTGGGCAAGCTCGACTACATGGTCACCCTGGTCCAGGGCAACGTGGACCAGGGCAAGAAGTGGGACCCCGCCTATCAGGTGGCGACCATCAAGAAATACGCCAAGCTGACCGTCGAAGCCGTGGATGCGAACCATCCCAAGGTGGTCATCTGGCCCGAGACGGCCATGCCCTTCTACCTCCAGGACCAGACTCCCCTGCGCAAGGCGCTGGAGACCCTGGCCCGCGAGACGGGCACCCCGATCATCACCGGTTCGCCCGCCTACCACGTGACCGACATGAAGACCCGGGCCTACGACCTCTTCAACCGGGCCTGGCTCATGGACTCCATGGGACTGACCACCCAATACTACGACAAGGAGCACCTGGTGCCCTTCGGCGAGTACATGCCGTTCGCCAAGTGGGTGCCCTTCAAGCAGCTGGTCCAGGCCGCGGGCAACTTCAAGCCGGGCGTCGACAACCGGCCGCTCAAACTCAACGGCGTTGCGCTGGGCATGCTCATCTGCTATGAAGCGATCTTTCCGGACCTGGCTCAGCAGCAGGTGGAACGCGGGGCCAACGTGCTGGTGAACATCAGCAACGACGCATGGTTCGGCAACACGTCCGCACCCGGGCAGCACCTCGATCTGGCCACCATGCGGGCCGTCGAACAGGGGCGCTGGCTGGCCCGCTGCACCAACACGGGCATCTCCGCGTTCATCGACCCGGTGGGCCGCGAGGCCGCCGTGGGCCGCCAGTTCCAGGCCGAGAGTCTGAGCATGAAAATCGCTGCCCTTACGGGCAAGACCGTGTATCATCGCATCAACGGCTGGCTGAAGATGTTCATCTACGGGATGACTGCGGCCGCCTTCGGCTTCATTGTCTTTGCGGCCAGACGAAATAAAGGAATTACTCAATAATGCTGGAATACCCCGAACTGAAAGCCGCCTCCGCGGACCTCATCGAGCAATACGAATCCCTCTGGGGGCGTCTTTGACTACGCCGAGACCAGGACTCGCCTCGACGAGATAGAAAAGGAACTCTCCAAGCCGGGAGCCTGGGACAATCCCGAGGCCCTGACCCCCATGCTCAAGGAAAAGAGCCAGCTCTCCACCAAGCTTGAAATGTACGACGGGCTGTCCGAGGCCCGCGAAGACCTGGACGCCTGGCTCGAGCTGGCCCACGAGGCCCCCGAGGAGGAGTCCCTGTCCGCCCTGAACGCCCAGGTGGCCCTGCTCCGCGAGCGGCTGGCCGGGACCGAACTGGCGACCATGTTCGCCTTCGAGCACGACAAGAGCAACGCCATCCTCGAAATCCACCCCGGCGCGGGCGGCGTCGAGTCCCAGGACTGGGCCGAGATGCTGCTGCGCATGTACAACCGCTACGCTGAGCGCAAAGGGTTCAAGGTCACCCAGCTGGACTACCAGGCGGGCGAGGAGGCCGGGCTCAAGTCCGTCACCCTGCAGATCGAGGGGCTCTTCGCCTACGGGCTGCTCAAGGGCGAGACCGGCGTGCACCGGCTGATCCGCATTTCCCCCTTCGACTCCTCGGGCAGGCGGCACACCTCGTTCGCCTCGGTGGACGTCTATCCGGACATGGACGACGACATCGAGATCGAGGTCAAGGACGAGGACCTGCGCATCGACACCTTTCGGTCCAGCGGCCCCGGCGGCCAGTCCGTGAACAAGACCAGCTCGGCCGTGCGCATCACCCACATTCCCACCGGCATCGTGGCCCAGTGCCAGAACGAGAAGTCCCAGCACCGCAACAAGGCCACCGCCCTGCGCCTGGTCAAGGCCCGCCTGTACGAACGCGAACTGAAGAAGATAGAGGAAAGCCGCAGACAGGATTACCAGGCCAAGGACGCCATCGCCTGGGGAAGCCAGATACGGACATACACCCTGCAACCGTATCGTTTGGTCAAGGACCACCGATCCAACAGCGAAAGCGGCAACGTCGACGCCTTCCTGGACGGTGATCTGGACGAAATGATCCGAAACCACCTATTATTCATCCATGCCCACGGACAAAAAAATTAAGTTCCCCGAGAACGAACTCGCCTCGGAACTGAACACGCTCCAGAAGGAGCTGTGCGAATGTTCCAAGGGGATCGGCGAGAAGCTCGATCATGCGGTCTGGGTCTTCCGGCTCATCCAGGGGGTCACCTGCGAGGAATGGGAGTCCATCGCTGCCAGGCGCGACCTCGGCCAGTGGCTCTCCCTGCCCATCAACGGCGACGCCTATCCGCACCTGAAACGGTTCCAGGAGACCCTGGAGAAGCTGGCCTACCAGACCGACCACGATCCGCTGACCGAGCTGGCCAACCGGCGGGCCTTCAACCGCATCCTGGACGTCGAGATCGAACGGTCCAAGCGCGCCCGCACCCCGCTCTCCCTGGCCATCTTCGACCTGGACGACTTCAAGAGCGTCAACGACACCTACGGCCACCAGAAGGGCGACGAGGTCCTGAGCACCTTCGCCAGGCACCTCAAGGCCAACACCAGGCGCTACGACCTCGCGGCCCGTTTCGGCGGCGAGGAATTCGCCCTGGTCATGGCCGGGTCCGGCCTGGTTAAGGCCCAGCGGCTCCTGAGCCGTCTGCTCCTCGAGTTCAAGCAGATCGAATTCACCACCCCGGACGGGGACGGGACCTTTCACGTCACCTGTTCCGTCGGTCTCACCTGCTACAAGGGGAGCGTGAGTATTACGGACAAGGAACTGATCGAATTGGCCGACGGCGCGCTCTACGAAGCCAAGGCCGCCGGCAAGGATCAGGTCAAGGTTTCCAGGCTCGCCTTTGCGGACAACGTCCCCAACGAGACCCTGGTGCACGCCAACGAAAAGCAGTTCCTGTTCGGCGGGAAATAACGGAGACGGACAATGAACCACAACAATACACTCAGTCTCTCGATCATGAGCGGAAAGGGCGGGGTCGGCAAGACCAACATCGTCCTCAACCTCGGCTATGCCCTGCATGCCATGAATATCAGGTCCCTGCTCATGGACTGCGACCTCGGGCTGGCCAACCTCGACGTCCTGCTCGGCATATCCCCGGACCGCAACCTGCACGATTTGCTGCAGACCGGTGTGGACGCCGAGGATGTGCTCGTGTCCATCGAGGACGGTTTCGACATGCTCCCGGCCACCAGCGGCGTGCCCGAACTGGTGGAAATGGACGAGGACCTGCAGGACATCCTGTTCAAGAAGCTCATCAACATCGCGGGCGAATACGAATTCCTCATGCTCGACCTCGGCGCGGGCATCAGCCACACGGTCCTGTCCCTGGCCGCCCTGACCCAGCTGCGCGTGGTGGTGGTCACCCCGGAGCCCACCTCCCTGACCGACAGCTACGCCATGATCAAGGTCCTGGCCACCCAGCACGACATCAGGGATTTCCTGGTTCTGGTCAACCAGGCCGTCAGCGCCAAGGAGGCCAACCAGACCTTTGACCGGCTCAACGCCGCCTGCATGAATTTCTTGAACATTGAGCTGCGCAACCTGGGCTTCGTGCACCAGGACCGCACCCTGGTCGAGTCGGTCCGTCGCCAGACCCCGCTCATGAAATTCGCCCCGCAGGCCACGGCCAGCAAGGATATCGTCGGCATCGCCAAGAAGCTCATCCGCTACCGCGAGGACAACCGCGAGCGTATCGGCGGCCGTCCGATTTTGAAAGATTTTCCTTCGGAATGAAATTCGAGAAATAATGGTTGACGAAAAGAGTTATTTTTCGGCATAGTTAGTGAGAATTTCGGACTGATTCCTTTTTTGTTACCTCACAGGGCCAATATCGGAACCTGCGGGAAACATATGTTTCAGGGGGAACATCATGAATAAGAGCGAATTGATCAAGGCTCTGTCGGAACAGAAGAAAATGCACGTTGACGAGGCCACCAAGGTGGTCAGCGCCTTCGTCGACTCCGTCAAGGAAGCCCTTCTCCAGGGCGACCGCGTGGAGATTCGCGGTTTCGGCAGCTTCAAGATCAAGGACTACGAAGGCTACACCGGGCGCAACCCCAAGACCGGAACGGTCGTCCAGGTCAGGCCCAAGAAACTTCCTTTCTTCCGTCCTGGAAAAGAGCTGAAGGAATACATCAACCAGTAGGATGCGACGCCTTACATACTGCCTTTTTTTGGCGGCCCTGGTCCTTGTGTGCGGCGATGCCCGTGCGCAGGGTTCTATTCTGACCATCCTATATTCGGCAAATACGTATGGCACGGTGAAGCCATGCCCTACCTGAGGCGGCAAGACCCTCGGAGGGGTGGCCCGTCGGGCCACGTATTTTATGGACAATCATCCTACCGACGTCCCCAGGCTGCTGGTTTCCGGCGCCTGGGAGTACATGCGTCCGAACGGCAACCCCGGGCTGGCCAGGACCATGGTCGCCCTGAGTAAGTCGTTCAACGCCATGCATTACGACGTGGGGCTGCTTTCCGCACGGGAGGCCAAGGCCCTGGCCGAGGACGACGTGCCCCGCTGGCCCTGGCAGAAGACGGCCGAGGAAGCGCCTTTCACCGTGGTGGAGATCGAAGGCGGCCGCAAGGTCGGATTCCTGCGCTACCCGTCACTGCCCGAGGACGCCGACGGACCGTCGGCGGACCTGGTCGCCAGGCTCTCCAAGGAGATCAAGGCGGAACGGGACAAGGTGGATCTGCTCATCGGCCTGTGCGACTGGGGCTGGGTGGCGGAGAGCGACTACCTCAAATCCAATCCGGCCCAGGTCCCGGACATGCTCTTCGGCAGTGGAGGCGGGGCCGGCATCAACGGACGCGTCCAGGCCGACGGGCGCTGCCTCTGGGTTCGGCCCTACGACAAGGGCCGCAGCTTGGCCGAAGTGAATGTCCTGCAATGGCCGAAAAGAGAAAATTCATTTGCCTGGGAAGAAGCGAAGAATTATACATCAGCTTCCGTAGGTATGAACGACGCGATCAAGGATAATCCGGAGATTGATGCTCTGTTTCAATAGAACAGCATTTTTTTTCGGGTGCATACGTATACTTCAGGAGGAGATGACGATGGAATTACGAGGAGCTTTCACCGCTCTCTCGACGCCCTTCAAGGATGGCGAGGTCGACGAATCGACCTATCGCGATTTCATTGAATGGCAGATCGAGCAGGGCATCGACGGCCTGGTGCCCTGCGGCACGACCGGCGAAGCGGCGACCATGTCCCATGAGGAACAGGGGCGGGTCATCAAAATTTGCGTGGAGCAGACCAAGGGCCGCGTGCCGGTTATCGCCGGGGCCGGATCCAACTCCACCAAGGAAGCCATCGAGCTGACCAAGATGGCCAAGAACGCCGGGGCCGACGCCACCCTGCAGATCACGCCCTACTACAACAAACCCACGCCCGGCGGTCTGGTGGCCCACTTCAAGGCCATCGCCCAGGCGGCCCCCCTGCCCATGGTCATCTACAACGTGCCTGGACGGACCGGCCTGAACTGCCTGCCGTCCACGCTCAAGCTGATCAAGGACGCGGTGCCCGAGGCCGTGGCGGTCAAGGAGGCCACCGGCAACCTGACCCAGGGCGCCGAAGTCTTGGAGCTCTGCGGTCGCGACTTCATGCTGCTGTCCGGCGACGACTTCACCGCCCTGCCCCTGCTGGCCGTGGGCGGCGTCGGGGTCATTTCCGTTATTTCCAACATCATGCCCAAGGTCATGAGCGGCATGTGCAAGGCGTTCTTCGACAAGGACCACGAAAAGGCGCTCGAACTGAGCCTCAAGATGGCCCCGGTCAACCGCGCCATGTTCATGGAAACCAACCCCATCCCGGTCAAGACCTCCCTGGCCATGATGGGCATCTTCAAGGACGCTCAGTTCCGTTTGCCTATCGTCCCGCTGCAGGACGAGAACAAACCCAAACTGAAAGCCGTGCTGAAAACTGCCGGTCTTTTGTGATATCCAGGCCTCGGCTCATAGCCGGGGTCTTTTTTCGTCATCTCCCGAAAAGGGACGGTTCCTGGCCGTCCCTTTTTTGATTCCGTCTCCCTCCTGGTTTCCCGTCCAGCAATTTCAACAAAACAAAAGAGGCGCCCTTCATGAAGGACGCCTCTCTCATTTGTACGGTAACTTGCTTTATATCTTGCTGATCTTTTTCTTGCCAACAGCCAGCAACCCGGCAATACCGACCCCGAGCAGAAGGAACGTGGACGGCTCGGGAGTGGGAGTCGGCGCATCGACCACGCCGACATTGTCCCATAACACCGTATATTCCTGAGGTTGGGAAGTTTTGGTATTTAAAATGATCTCATCGATTGTCGTGGGAAGGAAAAGGGAGGAGCTATATACCAACGAATTGTTGATGTAGTAGTCAATAGAACTGCCGGTGATGGCCATTCCCAGTGAATACCAGGCGTCTTGGACCGTATAATCCAGCCCGACCGCGACCCAATGATTCAGATCCCAGACATGGAACCCGTAGCTGTCGGTCAGATTATGCCAACTGATGATCGGCCAGCCGGTCACACTGCCGACGCTCGATGTTCCCCACAGGCCCGCGCGCATGTCATGCCAGTTGGCGTCGACGAACAGGTCGCCGATGATCATCTTGCCTGTGGCGGGCGTATTGATGTCCGTCTTTTGACCTTTGGTCTGATAAAATTCCAGACCGGGCACGGGAGGCGCTATTCCGATGGCGAGGCGGCCGTCCGGAGTAGTCGCGAACTGGTCGGGAGCGGTACGGTCGGGGTACCATGCCGAAAGTTGGGAGTCGTCATCAAAGGTAAAGACGCTGGCGTTGGCCATGTTGGGAATCAACAGCATGCAAATGGCTAATGACAATAAAATTTTCTTCATAGGATCGCCTTTTGGAATGAGGTAGCAGGGCCGGCTGACATTTGACAATATATTCACAAAGCAAGGCGTGTGCCAAACACAACCCCTTTGTATTTCAATAAATTGATCGTCTTGAACTAATTAAATTGTCGGCAGGCCTTACACATTAGGGCTGTTATCGAAAGAAAACTTTACATTTTTTTGTCCATGGCCATGTAATTCAAAACGGAAAACAAGGAGCGCGGACAGGAGGGATGAGAGACGACAAGTCCAAGTCGAATCTGTCGCGTCATTCAACATTGATTGAAAAAGGGAAAAGCAAAGGCCCGCCAGCACAACGCTGGCGGGCCCGACTTTGCGCACTAAATCAGCTGTTGCAGCTTAGCCTTCGAAGGCCTTGATGAAGTTGGGGGCGACCTGCTTCTTGCGGCTCATGACGCCGTCCAGCCAGACCGGCTCGCCCTTGGTGGCGATGCCGAAAGCCTTTTCGACGACCGCGGGATCATCGGAGGCGATGAGCATCTCGGAGCCTTCCTTCATGATGTCGGTCAGGAGCAGGAAGACGGAATGGCGGCCTTCGGCCTTGACCTTCTCGATCTCGGCCTGCAGGGCGGCCTTGTGGGCGTCCAGCATGGACAGGTCCACGACTTCCAGCTGGCCGATGCCGACCTTGTTGCCGGACATGTCGAAGTCCTTGTAGTCGCGGAAGACCAGCTCGCTGGCGGAAGCGCCGTCAACGGCGGACTTGACCTTGAACATCTCCATGCCCAGAGCCATGACATCGGACACACCGGCGATCTTGGCCAGCGCCTCGACGGCGGCCTTGTCGGCGTCGGTGCAGGTGACGGACTTGAACATGACGGTGTCGCTCAGGATGGCGCACAGCATGATGCCGGCGATGTTGGCCGGGATCTCGACGTTGTAGAAGTCGTACATGGACTTCAGCACGGTGGCGGAACAGCCCACGGGCCAGACCCACATTTCCAGCGGACCGGAAGTGGTGATGTCACCCAGCTTGTGATGGTCGACGACGGCCAGGAGCTCGCCCTTGTCCAGATTGTCGATGGTCTGGGAAATGTCGGTGTGGTCGACCAGGATGATCTGCTTGTCGGTGGCGTCGGTGACGATCTCGGGAACGGCAACGCCGAACTTCTTGAGCACGAAGGCGGTCTCCGGAGCGATCTCGCCCTGGGTCACGGCCTTGGCCTCCATACCACGTTTGCTGTACAGGTCGGCGGCACCGATCGCGGAAGCGACGGTGTCGGTATCGGGGTTCTTGTGTCCAACAACCAAAATAGCCATATCAAGTCCTCCTAATTGAATTATCCTGTATAAGGAAATTGAGCATCGAAAACAGAATGTGACAGATATCACAAAGCATTCCGGCTGCCAAGCTAAAAGCGAAGGCCAAGCGATAAAATCGCGAAAAGGACATCGCCTGTCGCCGGAATGCCACCAGACCGCTACAAGCCAAGCCCCGCAAGGCTTCCCGCGTGAACCGCAGTGTGAATACTCGGTCCGATGCAGCTGTCGGGACGCAGGCTGCCCGGCAGTAACCATGTGAAGATGATCCCAAAGCATTGCCCCGCCGAACAAACGTACCGGATATCCGGTCCGGAGGCGGGACACGGTTCCCTACAAGGTGGGCAGGAAACGGTACAGGGCGAAGAGGATGACGCCGGTAGCCAGGATGACGTAGGCCCGCTTCAGGCGAAGGGCCATGAGGCCGCCGAGGGAGGCGGCCACCCAGAGGTGGGCCCAGGTCACGCCCAGGTGCGAGAAAATCGTCGGATAGGCGGAGAAGACGAGCTCGAACCCCTGCTTGAGGATGAGGACGGCCACCAGGAAGGTCGCCCAGCTCATGAACAGTCCCTTGGCCATGGACCGGAGGATGAGCGCGCCGGGCAGGTTCTTGGAATCGGGGGTGCGCGCCCAGTTGAGCAGCGCGTTGTAACTCCCCTGCTCCCGTTCGCGCAGCCACCCTTCCACCTTGGTGCCGATCCAGGCCAGCGGCATGCTGGCGAAGAGCACAAACATGATCCTGGACGGCTGGTCCAGGCCGAACCATGTAGTCAGGGCCAGGGCCGAGAAGGTGGCCGCCGTGAGCTGGGGCGGGATGTACGCCCCTGCGGGGATGAGGTCGAGCCAGAACAGTTCGAAGAATATGGCGATGTACAGGCTGGTGGTATACTCGCCCGTGGCCGCGCCCCAGAAGAAGCCGACCACCAGGGGGCGCTCAAGCAGACCAATGGTTAAGGACGAGCGGAACTGGGAAAAGAGGGCAAAAAAAAAGCGACCATGGCGAACCAGGCGAGGGTGTGCTGAACGATCATGGCCTAGAACCTCACCTGCACGGGATCGTTGGGCACGCAGCGGAAGTCGAGTTCGACGCCCTTGCGGTTCAGGTGGCGCAGGCAGGTCTCGTCCTCGTCGGACAGGGCCACGCTCGGGGAGATCTGGCGCTTGCCCGGGCTGTAGTGGACGTTGCCGATGTTCAGCACGTGGAAATCGAACCCGGAGTCAAAGGCGCGGCGGGCATCGGAACAGCTGGAAAAGAGGATGATGGTGTCATGATCGCCCGGCGCGGAGAAGAGCTTGGACATGATCGCGGGCACCTCGTCCACGGTGACGAAGGAACTCTTCACGGCCTGGGGGATGGCCAGGGACATGATCTCCTGCTGGAGGATGTCGTGGGCCAGTTCGTCGTTGGCCACGACAACGTTCTTGGCGCCGGTGTACGGCAGCCACGTCTCAATGATCTGGCCGTGAATCAAGCGGTTGTCGATACGAACGAGAGTCACGGCATCATACCTATTTCTTTGCTTTTTTGCGCAGCATCGCCCCGGCGACCTTGATCCCCTGCTGCCCCGCTTCCATGACCTTGTCGGCCAGCTCGGGCAGTTTCATGGACCGGGCCTGCAGCGCGGCCACAACCATGGGGAGATTGACGCCGGTGATGACTTCGAGATTTTCGGACTTCATGAGGGAGAGGGACATGGTCGTGGGGGAACCGCCGAACAGGTCGGTCAGGGCCAGGACGCCCTTGCCCTGCTCCAGGGACTGGATCGCCTTGCGCACCCCTTCCAGGGCCTCGTCCACGCCCTTCTGCACGTCGATGCCGACGGCCAGGCAGTTTTCCTGCGGTCCCATGACCATTTCCGCGGCCTTGAGCAGGCTCTCGCCGAAGGATCCGTGGGTAACCAGCACCACGCCGATCACGACATCTTTTTTGTCAGTGTTTGCAGCCATGTCTAACCGAGTTCCATGTGTCGATGTTCGATCGAAACCGTATACCCTTTTTCCTTCAGGGTTGCCAGCACCGACTCGGCCACGGAAACCGACCGGTGGCGGCCGCCGGTACAGCCCAGGGCCAGGGTGATCCTGTAGCGGCCTTCTTCGGCGTAAAGCGGCAGGAGATAGAGCAGAAATTCATGAAACCGCTTGATGAAGCCCGCCCCCGTGGGGTTGCCCAGGACATAGTCGGAGACCGCTTTGTCCAGGCCGGACATGGGGCGCAGGGACTTGTCGAAATAGGGGTTGGGCAGAAAGCGGAGGTCGAAAACCAGATCGGCCTCGGACGGAACCCCATACTTGAAGCCGAAGGTGATGATGTGCACCCGCATGCCCAAGCTCACGTCCTCAAGGGAGGACCACTTGGCCTGGATGACCCGGCGCAGGTCGTGGATGGAATAGTCCGTGGTGTCCAGGACCAGGACCGCCCCGCGCCGCACGGGCTCCAGGAGCTTTTTCTCCATCTCCAGGGCCTGCTCCAGGCCGAGGTTGCGGCACTCCAGGGGGTGCGGGCGACGGGTGGTGGCGTAGCGGCGGACCAGTTCGGCCATCTTGGCCTCGAGAAACAGGACCTGCGGGGTGATGCCGAGTTCGGCGAACCCTTCCAGGGCCTTACCCCACCCGTCCACGAACTCGAACTGGCGCAGGTCCATGCCGAGCGCCAGGCCGCGGTACTTGGTGTCGAAGGAGAGGATGAGGTCGGCCAGCTTGGGCGACATCTCGGAAGGCAGCCCGTCGATACAGAAGAACCCCAAGTCTTCGAAGACCCGGATTGCGGTACTCTTGCCGGACCCGGAGAGCCCGGTGACGATCACCACGGGAAAGGGGTTGGTCGAGGTCAACGGAGTCCGTCCATGGAGTTACACGCCCTTGAGGAGAGCCCAGAGGGCCTCGAGGTCATCGGCCGACAGGAACGCCTTGCGGAATTCCTCGTCCTTGAGAAGACGGGAAATCTGGGCCAGGACGCGCAGGTGCATGCCCGCCACCTGTTCCGGGGCGAGCACCAGGAAAAAGATGGTGCACGGGCTGTGGTCGAGCGCCTCGAACTCCACACCGTTTCGGCTGCGGCCCACGACCACGATGACCTTTTCCAGGTCCTCAAGCTTGCCGTGGGGGATGGCGATGCCGTCCCCGATGCCGGTGGAGCCGAGCCGTTCACGATCGAGAAGGACACGGACCGCATGGTCCGTGTCCATCTCTGGATATTGTTCGCCCAGGGGGGCGACGAGTTCATTCAATACGTCCGACTTGGTCTCGGACTTGAGTTCGGGAAGGATCAGCTCCTTCGCCAGGTAATCACTGAGTTTCATGCTTAGTTTCCGGGGTCGATGAGGCCGTAATCGCCGTTCTTTCTCTTGTATATCACGTTGACGCCGTCGGTCTCCGCATTGAGGAAGACCAGGAATTCATTGTCACGGGCATCGAGCTGCATGGCTGCCTCGTCCACGGACATGGGCTTGGGCTCGTATGCATCGGTGCCGACGATGGTGGGGGACGAACCGGGAGCGATGTCCTCGTAGGACAGGTAGTTCATCTGCACCATTTTATTGGGACGCGCCTGTCTGGGGCGGTTCTTCATCTTTTCACGCATCTTGCGGAGCTGGGCTTCCAGCTTGTCCAGGACCATGTCAATGGTGGAGTACATGTCTTCAGAGTCTTCGTAGGCCGAGATATGGATGCGATCCGAGTTCAGGATCACGTCCGCCTTGTGGCGGAACTTGTCGACCAGCAGGTTGACCTGGAGATCAGCCTCCGCGTCGGAAACGTATCTTGCTACCTTTTCAAAACGCTTTTCCGCATACCCCTTGAGGTGATCGGAAGGCTCGAAGTTCTTGAAAGTGAAGCTGATGTTCATACGCTGCCTCCTGGTTGAGAGTGCTTCAAGCAGAACCTAGAAGTACTGCTTACGTTTTGAAGACGAAGGAATACCCATGGCCGAGCGGTATTTGGCGACCGTACGCCGGGCGATGTTCACTTCCAGCTTTTCCTGGAGGATTTCGCCGATTCGCTCGTCGCTGAGCGGTTTCTTCGTGTCTTCGTCTGCGATCATTTGCTTGATGAGCGCCTTGACGCTCTCCGAGCCCACCTGGGAACCGTCGTTCAGATCCAGGGCCGAGTTGAAGAAGAACTTCAGCTCGAAAATGCCGTGCGGCGTTGAAACGTACTTGCTGGTTGTAATCCGGCTCACGGTGGATTCGTGCATTTCGATGTCTTCCGCCACCTCCTTGAGGATCAGGGGTTTGAGCTTTGTCACGCCCTCCTCGAAGAATGCCCGTTGGAAGCCGACAATGCTCTCAACTACTTTATACAGGGTTCGCTGCCGCTGGTACAGGCTTTTCATCAACCATGCGGCGGAACGCATCTTTTCCTGAAAATATTCCTTCTCCTTGTCGGCCGCGCCCTTCATGGAATCCATGTAGAAGGTGTTCATCTGGAGCCTCGGCATACCGTCCTCGTTGAGGATGATGACGAAGTCCTCGCCGTACTTGTAGACGAATACGTCCGGGCTGACGTAGTGCGGCTCGGTGCTGGAGAAGTTGGCGCCCGGCATGGGATCGAGGGTCTGCATCAGGTCCAGGTAGGCCTTGAGCTCGTCCATGGAGATCTTGAACTTGCGCGCCAGGGGCTTGTAGCGGTTCTTCTCCAGGTCCTCCAGGTGATCGCGCACCAGGGAAACCATGATCGGGTCGTCGTATCCGAGGACCTCCATCTGGACCAACAGGCATTCCTGCGGGGTGCGGGCGCCCACGCCCACCGGGTCCAGATGCTGGACTCGGTGCAGGACCGCCGCTATTTCCTCTTCGGTGGCCTGGACCATGGCGGCCAGCTCCTCCGGGGAGGCCTGCAGGTAGCCGTTGGAGTCGAGGTTGCCGAGAATGACGTCGCCGATGGCCAGTTCGTGCTCGGTGAAATTCGACAGGCGCATCTGCCAGTTCAGGTGCCCTTCGAGCGAGGGCTTGGAGGCCAGGCGGGCCTCGAAGGACATGCCCTCCTCGGGCATCTCCATGTCACGGGACAGGGCCTGCTTGGAGGTGGACGAGAATTCGCCGAGATAGTTCTCCCAGTCCGCGTTGCGGACCAGTTCCTCCTCGGCCTGGGACTCGGTCAGGACTTCCGTCTTGTCAGGAACCTCGGTGTCGGTCTCGGTCTCTTCAAGGAAAGGATTCTCCAACAATTCCTGCTGCACCGTCTCCAGCAGCTCAAGGCGCGACAACTGCAGCAGCTTGATGGCCTGCTGCAACTGGGGCGTCATGACCAGTTGCTGTGAGAGCTTGAGCTGTTGCCGAAGTTCCAGTCCCATGATTCGTTACTCGCTTGAAGTTATGTTTATCGGTTGCCAAATAAAGAAACTTTTTTTCGACTACCGTACATTTTTCCCGGTTCAACTATGTCATAGCGGATTAAAGGATGCAACACAATTGTGCTAACATCCTGTTTCGACTAATAATTCAGCAAGCATATTCTGGTATGAAAAAAGTGTACCAACCTTTGGGGTCAGTGTAAATCGGGAAAGAGGAAAAAAAGACGGGAGAGGCGGATTAAAGCCGGAAATCCTCGCCCAGATAAATCTGGCGGGCCCGGCTGGACTTGACGATTTCGCTCGGGGCCCCTTCCAGGATGACCGTGCCTTCGTAAACCAGGTAGGCCCGGTCGCAGATGTTCAGGGTTTCCCTGACGTTGTGGTCGGAGATGAGGATGCCGATGTCCATGGACTTGAGCACGGAGATGATTTCCTGGATGTCGATGACCGCAATGGGGTCGATGCCTGCGAAGGGCTCGTCCAGGAGGATGAATTGCGGATCGAGGATGAGCGCCCGGGCGATCTCCAGCCTGCGCCGCTCGCCGCCGGACAGGAACATGGCCGCCTGGTCCGCCAGCTTGGTGATGGTGAACATCTCCAGGAGTTCATCGGCCCTGGCCCGCTGCTGGCGCGAGGTCAGGGAGGTCTGTTCGAGGATGATCTCCAGGTTCTGGCGCACGGTCAGCTTCTTGAATATGGAGCTCTCCTGGGGCAGGTAGCTGACCCCCATGCGCGCCCGCTCGTGCAGGGGCTTGCCCGTGAGCACGCGGCCGCCCAGGGAGACCTCCCCGGTGTTGGGCTGGACAATGCCCACGAGCATGTAGAACGTGGTGGTCTTTCCTGCGCCGTTGGGGCCGAGCAGGCCGACCACCTCGCGCGCGTCGAGTTGGATGTTGATGTTGTGCACGACCTCTTTCTGGCCGTACCGCTTGGACAGGTTCGTTGCGCGCAGACCCTCGGCCATCTACTGCACCTTCAGGTTGCCGGGAGTCATGAACACGGCCTTGACGCGCTGCTTGCCGCCGATGACCTCGGACCGGTCGTCCTTGATGTGGAAGTTGATGACCTCGCCGGTCAGGGAGTTGGGGCCGTCCTGGAGCTTGGGGTTCCGTTCCATCTTGAGAATCTGCGGGCCTACCAGGTAGGTCAGCATGCCGCAGGTTCCCTCGGTGGTCCCCTTCTTGGCCCGCACGTTGCCCTCGGCCACGATGCGGTCCACGCTGTCGGCGGCGAATTTCTTGTCGGTCTTGGACGAGAGGTAGGCCGAGAGCTTGTCGGCCCAGAGGGTCAGTTCGCCGTGGGTGGCCACCACGTGGCCCACGAAGGAGATGACCTTGCCGGTCTCGTCGTAGGTCATGCGGTCGGAGGTGATCTTCACCGGCATGCGGCTCGGGTCCACGCCCACCGGGATGGGCGCGGGCGGCGTCTCGGCCACCCGGGCCTTGACCTCGCCCTCGCCGGAGTCCTTCTTGGGCGCGGGGGCGGGCTTGGCGGCGGGCTTCTCGACCGAAACCACCTTGAGATATTTGGCGTTGGCGTAGCCCACAGCCTTGGCCAGGTCATGGTCCTTCTCGCCCAGTTCGAACACGGCCAGCCAGCCGTTCTGGGGGAAATCGGTCCGGACCCGCTGTCCCTTGGCCAGGGTGACCACGTGCTCGGCGCCGGGTTCGGGCGCCTTGCGGACGTTGAGGTTGACCGTGGCCTCGCGCACCTCGCCCCAGTCCTGGGCCATGGCCCGGGCCGGAACCAGCAACAGGGCCAGCATCAGCAGAATTCCCGTATGGCGAACCGTTTTCAGCAACGTATTATTCCTTGTTTTCATGCAAAGGACTCCTTCCCAGCCCTTCGGGGGCCAGCAGCGCTTCCACGCCGCCCGCGGCCACCAGTTCTCGCGTGACCAGGTCGATCTCCAGGGCCTTGGCCTGGACGGTCATGTCCGGACGGCGCACGGTGACGCCGCCCTTGAGATACACCTTACCTATTGCGCCCACATAATCAAGGTGCTGCGCATCCAGGGCCATGTTGCCGAACCGGCCGCTGACCCCGTCGTACAACGTCAGGTTGTCGTTTTCCTGGTCCACCTCGCCCCGGTCGGCCTGGACGTAGACCTCCCGGCGGTCCGGGCCGAAGTAGGCGGTCAACTGGGGGAAATCCACGGCGATGATGCCGAGCTCCTGGTTGTACTTGGCGCTCTTCGCCAGCAGCTTCCAGGCCATGCTGCCCTGCTTGCCCTGAACCAGTTCGATGTCCTCGGCCGAGACGTCGGCGTCGGCGAACATGTCCTCGCGGGACATGGGCGTCTGCTCGGCGGTGTCCTGCTTCTCCAGGATGGGGTCGGAAAAGAAAAGCGCGTTGACGCCCAGGCCGAGGATCAGGCCCAGGGCGAAGATGATGAGGAGAACCAGAGCCGGGCGCCCTCTCATCTAGCCCACCCAGCGCTGCAGGGCCTGTTCCTTGAGCCCCCGGGCCTCGAGGATGAACGAAATGGCCTCGCGGACCGCGCCCTGACCGCCCTTGCGGGAGGACACCCAGTCCGCGGCCTCGATCGCCTCGGGCACCGCGTTGGGCACGCTCAGGGCCAGCCCGGCGCGGCGCATCACGGCCAGGTCGATCCAGTCGTCGCCCATGTAGGCGGCCTCTTCCGGAGCGACCCCGACCTCTTCGCACATCTTCTCGAAGAGGGGCAGCTTGCGGTGACGGCCCGCGTAATAATGCTTGATCCCGAGCTCCTTGACGCGCTTCTCCACCGGCTTCTGGTCCAGCCCGGTGATGACCCCGATCTCGAGGCCCACGGCCTGGGCCACCTTGATGCCGAGGCCGTCCTGCACGCTGAAGCGCTTCATAAGGATGCCGTCGTCGCCGTAGTACAGGCCGCCGTCGGTCAGCACGCCGTCCACGTCTAGCACCAGCAGCCTGATCTTTTTCGCCAGTGCGGTCGCGTCAGCCACGATTGATCTCCCACAGGGCCAGAAGCCGCCTCAAGAGGGCTTCGACCTCGGCCAGGGGCAGGGAGTTGGGGCCGTCGCACAGCGCTTTGTCCGGGTCGGGATGGACCTCCATGAACACGCCGTCTGCGCCCGCAGCCACGGCGGCCGAGGCCAGGACCGGCACGTATTCGCGCTGTCCGCCCGAAGCGCCGCCCAGCCCGCCGGGCAGCTGGACCGAATGGGTGGCGTCCATGATCACCGGCACGCCGAAAGCCTGCATCTGCGGGATGGAGCGCATGTCCACCACCAGGTTGTTGTAGCCGTAGGTGGAGCCGCGTTCGGTCAGCCAGACCTGGTCGTTGCCCGCCGCGCGGAGCTTGTCGACCACGTTCTTCATGTCCCAGGGGGCCAGGAACTGCCCCTTCTTGACGTTGACCACCCTGCCCGTCTCGGCAGCGGCCACCAGCAGGTCGGTCTGGCGGCAGAGGAAGGCCGGAATCTGGAGGACGTCCGCCACCTCGGCCACGGGCGCGGCCTGTTCGGGGTGGTGGATGTCCGTGACCACGGGCAGCCCCGTGGTCCGTTTCACCTCGGCCAGGATCTCAAGCCCCTCTTCCATGCCCAGGCCCCGGAAACTGGTCAGCGAGGTCCGGTTGGCCTTGTCGAAGGAGCTCTTGTAGACGATGGGAATGTCCAGCTTGGCGGCCAGCCCGGCGAGCACGTCGGCGGTCTGAAGCGCGATCTCTCTTGTCTCAATGGCGCAGGGTCCGGCCAGAATGAACGGGCCGGACCGGCTGGCGGTGTACAGGTCTGCCATAGGCTACTTCTTGGCCTTCTCGTCTTTGGATGCCTTGATGAATTCCCTGAACAGCGGATGCGGGTTCATGGGATTGGACTTGAATTCCGGGTGGAACTGGCAGCCCAGGAACCAGGGATGGCCGGGCAGCTCCACGATCTCCACCAGGGACTCATCCGGAGCCGTGCCGGACAGGACCATGCCGTTGGCCTCGAACTGCTCGATGTATTTATTGTTGTACTCGAAGCGATGGCGGTGCCGTTCGTCGATGTTCACGGCCTTGTAAGCCTCGAAGGCCTTGGTCTCCTTCTTGAGTTTGCACGGGTAGGAGCCCAGGCGCATGGTGCCGCCCTTCTCGGACTCCTCGCAGCGGGTCTCGGTCTTCTTGGTCCGGAAGTCGAACCACTCCTTCATCAGGTAGATGATGTTGTGCGGGGTGGTCTTGTCGAATTCCTCGGAGTTGGCCCCTTCCAGGCCGATGACGTTGCGGGCGAACTCGATGCAGGCGCACTGCATGCCCAGGCAGATGCCGAAGAACGGCACCTTGTTCTCGCGGGCGTACTTGATGGACAGGATCTTGCCCTCGATGCCGCGCGAGCCGAAGCCGCCGGGCACCAGGATGCCGTCCAGGCCCTTGAGTTTCTTCTCCACGTTGGCCGGGGTGACCTTCTCGGAATTGACGTATTCCAGCTCCACCTTCACTTCGTTGGCCACGCCGCCGTGGATCAGGGCTTCGTGCAGGCTCTTGTAGGCCTCGGTCAGGTCGACGTACTTGCCGACGATGCCGATCTTGACCGCACCCTTGGGGTTCTCCAGCCTGTAGACGAGGTTCTCCCAGGGGGCGAGCTCGGCGTTCTTGGCGGGCAGCTTCAGGAGGATGGCGATCTTCTGGTCCACGCCCTCGTTGTAGAACTCGAGCGGAACCTTGTAGATATTGTCCACGTCCACGCCGGTGAACACGGCGTCCTGGTCCACGTCGCAGAACAGGGCGATCTTCTTCTTGAGGTCCTCGGGCAGGCGCACCTCGGAACGGGCGATGATGATGTCGGGCTGGATGCCCACGCTGCGCAGTTCCTTGACCGAGTGCTGGGTGGGTTTGGTCTTCAACTCGCCGGCGGCCTTGATGTACGGCACCAGGGTCAGGTGGATGAACAGGACGTTCTCCTTGCCCAGGTCGTTCTTGAGCTGGCGGATGGCCTCCAGGAACGGCTGGCCCTCGATGTCGCCCACGGTGCCGCCGATCTCGATCAGGGCCACGTCCTCGCCGTTGGGCAGGTTGATGACCGCTTCCTTGATGGCGTCGGTGATGTGCGGGATGACCTGCACGGTGCCGCCCAGGTAGTCGCCGCGACGCTCCTTCTGGATGACGGAGTTGTAGATGGAGCCTGAGGTGTAGTTGTTCTGCTGGCTCAGGGCCGTCCCCAGATAGCGCTCATAGTGGCCGAGATCGAGGTCGGTCTCTGCGCCGTCGTCCGTGACATACACTTCCCCGTGCTGGAAGGGGTTCATGGTGCCGGGGTCGACATTGATGTAGGGATCGAGCTTCTGGATGGTGGCTTTAAGGCCGCGGGCCTGGAGAAGTGCGCCGATGGATGCCGCGGCCAGCCCCTTGCCCAGGGAGGAAAGAACACCACCGGTAATAAATATGAACTTGGTTTTCATACGTCAGAAAGCCCCTTGGTTATGCTTGAATTGTAAGGATATATCACAACCGATCTCGTCCGCCGGTCATGTTGACTGTCGTGCGCCGGACACGTATGTTCCAGCCCAGCGCGTCCCTGCTTCGCAAATTTTGCAGGGTACTGCGACAAAGTCAATATGAAGAGGAGATTTTCATGGCCCGCGTCAATGCACTCGTCATCACCGGATACGGCACCAACTGCGAGAAGGAATCCGCCTACGCCCTGCAGGAAGCTGGTGCGGATAATGCCGATATCGTTTATTTTTCCGATCTCGCAGCGGGCCATGTCCGCATGGACGACTACAACTACCTGCTCTGCCCCGGCGGATTTCTCGACGGCGACGACCTGGGCGCGGCCCAGGCGGCGGCCCTGCGCTGGCGGTGGTCGAACGACGCGGACGGCAAGCCCGTCCTGGATCAGCTAAAGGGCTTCTTCGACAAGGGCGGCATCATCCTCGGCATCTGCAACGGCTTCCAGCTGCTCTGCAAGCTGGGCCTGCTCCCGGGCATCGGCGGCCGCTACTTCGAACGCCAGGTCTCCCTGTCCTACAACGACTCCGGCCGGTTCGAGGACCGCTGGGTGCGGCTCAAGACCAACCCCGCCTCCCCCTGCGTGTTCACCAAGGGCATCGAGTATCTCGACGTGCCCATCCGCCACGGCGAGGGCAAGATCATCCCGATGGACGACGCCACCTTCCAGGCGTTGCAGGACGAAAATCTCATTGCTGTCCAGTACGTCCACCCCGAGACCAACAAGGTGACCCTGGAATATCCGTACAATCCCAACGGCTCCCCGCTGGGCATCGCCGGGCTGACCGACCCGACCGGCCGCATCCTCGGCCTCATGCCCCACCCCGAAGCGTACAACCACAGGACCAACCATCCGTCCTGGACGCGCGGCACCGACCCGAACATCCCGCTGGGCCTGACCATGCTCGAAGCCGGGGTGCGCTACCTCAAGGAGAGGTAGGGCCCGGCCATGGCCGCCCCCACCACGCCCCAACCGCCCGCCGGGACCACCTGGCGCGACCTCATGGACGTGGCCTTCGGCGAGGCGTGCAAGGCCGCCCAGGCGGGCGAGGCCCCCATCGGCGCGGCCCTGTTCACGCCCCCGGGCACCCTGCTCGCCTCGGCGCACAACCGGCCCATCGCCAGCCATGACCCCACCGGGCATGCGGAGATCCTCTGCCTGCGTGAGGCGGCCCGCGTCATGGGCAACTACCGGTTGCCGGACACCATCATGGCCGTGACTCTGGAGCCGTGCCTCATGTGCACGGGCGCGCTCATCCACGCCCGGGTTGCCGGGGTGGTCTTCGCGGCCAGGGACGAACGCGCCGGGGCCCTGGTCTCCAACCTCCAGGGCTGCTCCCTGCCCTTCGCCAACCACCGGCTGTGGACCGTGGAGGGCGTCATGGGCTCGGAGTGCTCCGCCCTGCTCAAGCGATTTTTCCTGGAGCGGAGAAAATAGGCGTCCCCTCTTTACAATGGAATAATCCGCATTATTTTCTCATATTCAGACCCATTCATCCATTCAGGAGAGACATATGATCATCGCACTGCCCACCCGCGACGGACTTATCGACGACCATTTCGGCCACTGCGACCACTATACCCTGGTGACCGTTGAGGATAACCGCATCGTTTTCAGCGAGCGCATGGATTCACCCCAGGGCTGCGGCTGCAAATCCGACATCGCTCCGGTCCTGGCCGACAAGGGCGTCAAGGTCATGCTCGCCGGCAACATGGGCGAAGGCGCGCTGAACATCCTCAGGAACGTCGGCATCCAAGTCGTCCGGGGCTGCTCCGGCCCCATCGAGGACGTCCTCGACAAATGGCTGTCCGGCGACCTCAAGGACAACCAGATCACCTGCGACCACCACGACTGCGACCATCACGACGAGCCCGTCCTGACCAAGCTCAAGCCGCTCTAGGCCGCTGCCCCCGGACACGAAAAAGCCCCCGAGTGATGTCGTCCGGGGGCTTTTTTCATGCCCGCCGCACCAGGGCCCCCCAAAAACCGGGCCGCCCCCGCCTCCGGCAAACTCCAAAAGGTGCTTGCCACTTGGCGCGAGTCTGTTTATATACCCACTTCACATTGGCGCTAGTCAACCACGGAGAGGTAGCGAAGTCCGGCCGTAACGCGCTCGACTCGAAATCGAGTTACGGGTTAATAGCCCGTACGTGGGTTCGAATCCCACCCTCTCCGCCAGAAATCCAAAGGGGTCAGCATAACAGCTGGCCCCTTTTCCTTTATTACCATGGCCCCCAGTTACGGGATTCACAACTTTCGTGAGGCTGCGGGCGGGAAACGGCTACTTGAATTAATAGGTTGTTCTGTTGTAGGTTGTGACGCCCTCAAAAAAAGGCACCAACCGAGTAAACCCGAGGTGGGATGAATGGTTAAGGACTCAGGTACCGGTTATGTCGTTTCACGACTGCGCAGGTTTGACGACAAGGCGGTTTTGGTCGCCGCCTCATCGCGCTCCAAACCAGAGCTTCCCGCCGAGACCATGGAGAAGTGGCAGCGGTTGGTCAACCACGCAGCCACGGCGCTGCGCCAGCCGCACGCGCTCATCACCAGGCTGGACCAGGACACGCTGTACGTCTTCCTGCACAACGAAACCCCGGACACGACGTTCATCGAGCACGATAAATTCCCCTTAGGCCTTGGTGTGTATTGCGAAACCACCATGACCGGCAACACGGTGAACTTCGTGCCCGATTCGCTCAACGACGAGGCCTGGAAGAACAACCCCAGCGTGGAATTCTCGCTGATTTCCTACATCGGCGTCCCCATCCGCTGGCCCGACGGCGAGCTCTTCGGCACCCTGTGCGCCCTGGGCGACAAGCCCGTGGCCGAGGATCAGGCCCTGCTCGACGACATCGCCCTCTTCAAGTCCATCGCCGAAACCGACCTGCAGCTGCAACTGGAAAAACAGGAGACGACCAGCCACAAGCGGCAGTTCGACACGGCCATCAGCGAAGTGCACCACCGCGTGAAGAACCACCTGAACATCCTGTGCAGCCTGATCCAGCTCGACCTCGCGTGCGATCTGACCAAGGACGAATTCACCGCCTACCAGAAGAAGCTCACCAATCAGATCAGGGGCGTGGCGGAGCTGCATACCCTCCTGGCCTACGAGGGCCACAAATCGGTGGAGCTCTCGGCCTACATCGGCAAGATGATGGAGAACTGGCTCAAGGCGGCCCCGAATCAGGCGATCCGGCTGGAGACCTCGCTGGAAAAGCTGGAGATCGCCGGAAACAAGGCGGTCTACTTCGGCATGCTGCTGAACGAGCTTGTGACCAACTCCTTCACCCACGCCTTCGGCCACGCCCACCCCAATCCGACCATCACCTTGTCGCTGGAAGACATGGGGGACAACTTCCGCTTCACCTACAAGGACAATGGACCGGGATTCCAGGCCCAACCCCGCTCCTGCCCCGCGCAGTCCCTGGGCATAACCATGCTCTACGAGATAACCGAGGACCTGGGCGGCAAGGTCACTCAGGAAGAGGGACCGGGGACCTCGTTCGTGTTCGTCCTGCCCAAGCATTTGTAACGGATGCCCGGAGCGGGCATTATCGCTCCGAAATCACGCGCCGCCAAACGCAACCTTCCGCCACATCGGGCAATCTCTTTCGACTGCGCGAAGGAGCCCCCCCCGGCTCCTCCTTGGGTGCCCCATCCGTTTTACAATACTATTATCGCCATACTCCGGCTCTCCGCCGCCGAAAGCCTTATCCTTCACGAGGGGGCGCAAATGGGAATACGAAGCCCATGCGCGTTTCCCTCCGCCCTTTTGACGTCGCCACGGATGCGCCGGGTGCATGCCGAACTCCATGTCGCGATCTTATCAGGTAAAAGCCGTCTACCCTCATGACAAAAGAATGTTTTTTATTTATGGTCGCATAAAGAAAACAGAGGTTTGAACTTGCATGGAGGGCATATGAGTCGACTTTTTCTGTTTTTTCTCTTGGCGGCTGCTGTTCTCGGCCTGTCCGGATGCGTGGAAAACATCACGAGCATTCACGACCGCAGTGAAGCGAACAAGGCTCTTTACCTGGAAAACGACCCGGTTACCGCACACGAACATTATCTGAAGGCGGCCAGGGATGGTGATGCCGAGTCGCAACACGAACTCGCCAAGATGTACCTGAACGGCGATGGTGTGGAAAAGAATATTGCCGAGTATCGAAAGATAGAAGAACTGGCGGTGGCCCAGCAGTATGCTCCTGCCATGCGGACACTCGGGTTCATCCTGGCCACGGGTGTGGAAGGAGTCCAACCCGATCCGCAAAGGGGCATGCCCCTGCTCAAGGCCGCAGCCGATGACGGCGACCAAATGGCCCATTACATGCTGGGGCAAATCTACTCCCGGGGCATCGTGGGTGTGCAACGGAATTACCGCACGGCCGCCTATCACTTCGCTCAGGTCGAGGAAGACGGCATTCCGGTGACCGCCGAGATGAAAACCGCCGCTTCCCTCGAAAGAATGGGGTTGCAGCCCTGGCCGGTCACAACGCAGGCCGTGAACCGATCGGCCGGTACGCAGACCGCACCCCGTGCTGCCGGTAGCAAATACGACTTGGCTTCCGTGGAAACCAGGAAATACGTGCAGCACGCCCTGAAGACCCTGGGGTATTATTCCATGAGCGTTGACGGAAACATCGGCGTGGGGAGCATTGAGGCGATCAAGGCGTACCAGAAGGATGCCGGATTGGCCCCGACGGGGCGTATCGACGAGCAACTCATCGACTCCCTGCTCGCCGCAGCGGCCAACAATCGATAAGTCCAAAGGACGGAGGGGGAACAATGCCGAATCTGTTGCGTAGCGTGATTGTCTTGCTTGCCTTGGGCGTATTGGCCGGCTGTATGGTTCCCCCGGCACCCCCGGACACCAGGACACCTGTTGAGAAATGGGCGGGAACGTCCAAGGAAGAGTTCGTGGACAAAGACACGCACATGGAGGATTTTTATAAAAATAAAATCAAAATGCGTGAACGGGAGATAGAGGAAAAGACCAAGGAATTGAAGGGAATGAGCCAGTCGAAACCGAATGATTGGACGGATGTTCTCCACGACGAGATGAAAAAAGACCGGCTTGAAAAGGAAATCAGTGAAGCCAAAAAGTCCAAGAATAATTGGGAAAAGCTCCTCAATAATCACGTCAAGGAGCGGGAAGGCGGCGGCGATAACGATGGCGGCGGGGGAAGCAGCGGCGGCTGCTAAGGCTGCGAAGGGTCCCGTAATCGCACACAAGAAAGCCCCAGGTCACATGGCTTGGGGCTTTCTTTTCATGCTCTCTTTGCCGTGAGGCGGCAAGGCGCACCGCGTCAGGCCCGGTGCTTGTCCTTGTAGGCCTGCAGGGCGTGGCAGAACTGGTCCACGCAGGAGGTGGACTTGGAGCCGCAGGTGATGCCGCTGAAGCGGTCCAGGACGAAGTCGACGTTCATGCCCTCGATCATGGCTGCGATGGCTTTGAGATTGCCCTCGCAGCCACCGGAGAAGTTGACGTAGTCGATGCTGCCGTTGTCCACGATGAAGTCGATCTCCTTGGTACAGACGCCTTCTTCGGGGATGAAGTGCTCAATCTTTGCGCGGCCGCGCGGCATGGAGGCCATGGGGGCCGTATGGTGAAGCATGTTATCCATTGTATTCATTCCATTTCTTTTAAGATTCAAACCGGACGAACCGGCCAAAGAACGACTCGTCTTTCCTTGCGGCACGGCGCAAGCACTCTCTGCTCTCCGGCGTGGTCCCTGAACAGGGGGGGGCCGTCGGAGAGTGTCACACGTCTTCCGTTCGGACAGAGACGATTTCCTCAAGGCTATTGCGGGAACACGCTGCAAATCGACGCAAACGATTATGCAAAACGGTCCCAACACCAGGGCCCGCGACGATGCAGGCCCACGCATTCCCGCGGTGGAGAGGGAGAGGATTCGAACCTCTGGTAAAATACTCCCCCAGCTGGGTCCTTCCGGATTGTGCTTTTTTTCCCAAATCAAACAGGGAGAATCGAACAAACCGGACGGACACATGTCATGAACTCTCTCTACCAAACGGCACGGGGAGGGGGATCCCCCGTCACCGGGGAGTGACCTACAGAAACTCAAAAAGCATGTCAAACGCCAATTGTGAAACATGGAACATTTATTCCTCCCAATTTGGCAGGTAATTGTCGGACACCCGACATATAACCTTTGAGATCGTGGCATATATTCTTATTAATCAGTAGGTTATATATCTCCGGCAAAGCCAGTATCTTTTTCGATGAAAGTCGTTATTTTTCCAACTTTCGTGGTTTCAGGCCTCCCCTTCCCCAAGAAAAAAGCCGACCGGACATTCCATCCGATCGACTCATCCATACCAGGTCCCGGTTGGACCGGGCGGGACTTTTTCGTTTCCGGGGTCACTCGCCCGTATCGGGCCGGAAATCGAGCAGCCCGCCATACCCCTCCCTTCGCATGAAGCTCTCGATGGCCTTCTTCATGGCGTCGGGCGTCTTCTGGTCGGTCATGGCGATGTAGGCCTGAAACGCCCGCCACACGGCGGTGTCCATGCCCCTGACGCTGACGATCTGGGTGTCTTTGGCGTTCATTGACCTCTCCCTAGTTCTCGGGCGGCCAATCGATGCCGCGTTCCAGGCCGTAGCGCTGGTTCATGAAACCGATGACTTCGGCCGGTATCTGGGTGAGGGCAATATCCATGTCCTCGATCATGTCCCCGCGCCCGCTTTCGGCCAGCCGCTCCCGCTGGTCAAGCAGGTGGCTGTACAGCTTGTAGAGCCAATCGCTCATCCGGCATTCCGGCTCTTCCGGTTGCTCCCTGACGCTCTTGGGGAACTCGATGACCTTGCCCATTTCTCCGCCTCCGCTGACGTGGTTGTGAACTCGCAAAGCCCCCCTTGCCGGACAACGGCTCGGGAGGCCCATGGGGAAACGAGTTCCCCGTGAGGGGAACATACTGAACTAGCGAGATTTTCTATGCCTTCCTCTCTTACCGGTCAAGTCCTGTGACCGCCGGATCGTGCTCGCGTATACCCCTTGCCGGACTCTTTGCTTTTGGGTCGGGATGCGGTATCGGAGAGGAGATCGCATGATGGCTGCTCGCTGTTTCAGGATCGATTCCATGGGTGCGCCCGACGGGCGCGCGCATTCGGAACGGGGGCAGTCGTGACCATTTCTCCCCTCACCGCCACTCCCTCGAATCCGCAGTTGCCCGACAGGCATCGCCCATGCTCGGCATCGCGCATCTCGTCAATGGAGACCGTACGCGATCTCCTACCTCAAACCAAACGGAGACACCATGGACCCATATATCGCAGCGACCAACGGCGTGGTCATGCTCATCCTCCTCTTCCTGTTGATCGTTCTGCTCTTCTGCCTGATCTTCGCCCCGCTGTTCATCTGGAAATGGACCAAGGCCACCAAGAACGAAGTGACCCGGCTCAACGCCAACATCATCGTACTCGTGACCATGCTCAAGCGGTGGGAAAATCGCTACCTGCTGGTGGACGGCGAACAGAGTCCGGACCACAAGGAGGAGCGGGTGTGCAAATAGCCGCTTGGGTACCGGGGCGCCTCCCCGGATAGACGCCCGCGCGGCCCTGAATCGAATTAAGACTTGTCCCGTGGGCACATAGCCTTTAAGTTCATCATGTCGAAACAGTCTTGATCGCCTCGCCCGTCCGAACCGCCTCAGCCAAAGGAGTCTCTTCGCATGGACTGGTTCATGGAACAGAACGCCGTTTTCCAGGCCTTTCTGGCCACCCTGTTCACCTGGGGCGTAACCGCCCTGGGCGCGGCCCTGGTCTTCACGGCCAGGGACATCTCCAAGCGGACCCTCGACGTCATGCTCGGATTTGCCGGGGGGGTGATGATGGCCGCCAGCTACTGGTCGCTCCTGGCCCCGGCCATCGAGATGTCCCGGAGCATGGGCATGTTCGCCTTTGTCCCTGCGGCCGTGGGCTTCGTGCTCGGCGCGGCCTTCCTGCGGCTGGTGGACATGATCCTGCCCCACCTGCACCTGAACGCGCCCCTGTCCGAGGCCGAGGGCATCAAGACGAGCTGGCGGCGCAGCACCCTCCTGGTCACGGCCATCACCCTGCACAACATCCCCGAGGGACTGGCCGTGGGCGTGGCCTTCGGCGCCGTGGCCGCCGGGCTCGATTCCGCCACTCTGGCCGGAGCCGTCTCCCTGGCGCTGGGCATCGGCATCCAGAACTTCCCGGAGGGCACGGCCGTTTCCGTCCCCCTGCGTCGCGAGGGCATGTCCCGCATGAAAGCCTTCCTCTACGGCCAGGCCTCGGGCATGGTCGAACCCGTTGCCGCCGTGCTCGGCGCAACCGCCGTGCTCCTGGCCCGCCCGCTGCTGCCCTACGCCCTGGCCTTTGCCGCGGGCGCCATGATCTTCGTGGTGGTGGAAGAGGTCATTCCCGAATCCCAATCCTCGGGCAACGGGGACCTGGCCACCATGGGCGTCGTCTCCGGCTTCACCATCATGATGATCCTGGACGTGGCCTTGGGCTAGAAAATGACGATGGACAATCAATAAAACACCATTATTTCATACTGATACAGCATACCCACTTTCTGTCGAAATAAATAGTTGAGTACCGCAACAGTCGGGTGTAGCCTCTTGTCACTTGGGCGGGACACCTTCCCCCCGGCCCGCCATGAACGACTCCCGTTCTTTCCCGGCGGACCCGTACACAGCACATTCAATTCTCAGGTCTGAGGCATGATGCAAGGATACTTTGTGACATTTTTTACCCAGCAGAACCGTGAACACGACGGCCAACCCGTGGCCACGTGGATCGTCGATGAGGCCCGGCGTCTCGGCGTGCGCGGCGCGACCCTCTTTTCCGGCAGCGAGGGGTTCGGCCATGACGGCCGCTTCCATTCGGACAACTTCTTCGACCTCGAAGACAAGCCGGTGCAGGTCGCCCTGGCCCTGACGCGGGTTGAATGCGACAAGCTCATGGCCCGGTTTGCGGAAACCGGCCTGCGTGTCTTCTACACCAAGTCCGAGATCGAATTCGGTTTCACATCGGACAGCTGACCACTCCGCCGCTTCCCCTGATCCGACAGTTTCAAGGCGCCATGCCCGGCGTCGAGCGAACACCTGTTTTCTCACCTCTTCACCATGAACCGGACGCGTGGACAACGCGCCCGGCAGTAAGGATTTTTATATGATTGGTCCTCTCGTAAACGGGGCGGCGCTTGCGGTCGGCAGCGTCGCCGGAGCGGTTCTCGGCCCCAAAATCAGCATGAATCTCCGGCTCAAGATGCCCATGGTTTTCGGTTGCGCCTCCATGGGACTTGGCGTGGCCATGATCGTCAAGGTCAAGTTCCTGGCCCCGGTTGTTCTGGCCCTGGTGGTCGGGTCCGTGCTCGGCGAACTCATCCAGCTGGAATCCCTGATCCAGAAGGGCGCGGGCAAGACCCGCAAGCTCATCGACAAGGTGGTCCGGCCCAGCGGCGACCTCAGCCAGGAGGAGTTCCTGGACAAGTTCGTGGCCCTGCTGGTCCTCTTCTGCCTGAGCGGCACCGGCATCTACGGGTCCATGAGCGAAGGCATGACCGGCGACCCCACCCTGCTCATCGTCAAGGCCATTCTCGATCTGTTCACGGCCCCGATCTTCGCCTCCACCATGGGGCTGTCCGTGGGCATCCTGGTCGTCCCGCAACTGGCCATCCAGTCCATGCTCTACTACGCCTCGGCGCTGATCCTGCCCTTGACCACCCCGGACATGCTGGCCGATTTCTCGGCCTGCGGCGGGCTGATCATGCTGGCCACGGGCTTCCGCATCTGCGGCATCAAGCAGTTCCCGGTGGCGAGCATGATCCCGGCGCTGATCCTGGTCATGCCCCTGTCCTACCTCTGGGCACGACTGTTCTAGAACTCCACGCCTTGCCTTCGGGGGGCCCGGCGGTTTATCAGGTCCCATGGCTGCACCGTTCACCCAGAAGATCATCGAGACCATCCGGGCCATCCCCGAGGGCCGCGTGACGACCTACGGCCGCGTGGCCGCCCTGGCGGGCAACAAAAGGGGCGCGCGCCAGGTGGCCCGCGTGCTGCACTCCAGCTCCCGCACAGAGAACCTGCCCTGGCACCGGGTCATCAACCGCGAGGGCCGGATATCCCTGGGCGAAATGCAGGGGTACGACGAACAGAAACGGCTCCTCCTGGCCGAGGGCGTGCGCTTCGACGAGACGGACCGCGTCGACCTCGAACGCTTCGGCTGGCAACCCCTTGAGCCAATGGTCTCGGGCACATAGCGGTTGCCAAGCGGCCCCCGTTCGACTATTTATCCCGCTATGCCCGGCAACCGCCCCATGGGATTCCTCTTCGCCCTGATCGCCGTGACCATCTGGTCCGGGAACTTCCTCATCGCCAGCGGATTCGTGGACGAGATCCCGCCCGTGACACTGGCCGCCCTGCGCTGGCTCACGGCCACGGCGGTTTTTCTGCCCTTCGTCCGGCGGGACCTTCAGCGGGACATGCGGGCCCTGCTCGATCATCGTCGGGAGCTGATTGTCGCGGCCGTGACCGGCGTGACCCTGTTCAACACCCTGGTCTACGTCAGCGCGCGGACCACGGACGCGGTGAACATGGCCCTGTTCGCCTCCACCACCCCGGTCTTTGTGGTCATCCTGGCCCGCATATTCCTGGGGGAGCGCATCTCCCCGCTGCGCTGGGCCGGACTGGCCATCGCCATCGCCGGAATGCTGGCCATCGCCACCCATGGGAGCCTGGACGTGCTCGTCCACCTGACCTTCCGCCTGGGCGACGTCATCATGCTCGCGGCCGGGTTCCTGTGGGCCGTGTATTCCATCCTGGTCAAACGCAAGCCCCCGACCATCAGCCGGAACGCCTACCTCGGAGCGACCTTCCTCCTGGGGACCATCCCCCTGGTCCCGGCGGCGTTCGTGGAGCAGTGCTTTGCCCCGGCCTGGTCCTTCACCCCGGCCGTGCTCGGCGCGGTCCTGTACATCGGCGTGCTGGCCTCGCTGGTCGCCTTCTTCCTCTGGAATTCGGCCATCATGCACATCGGGCCGGGCAATGCCGCCCTGTTCCAGTACTTCATGCCGGTCTTCAGCGGGATCGGGGCCTGGCTCCTGCTCGGCCAGCCCGCAACCATGGTCCACGCCGTGGGGTTCGTGCTCATTTTTTCCGGCGTGGTCATGGCCACCCGGCCACGGTGATTTCCGCCCGATTCCCTTGGGAAAAGAGTTGCTTTTTCCTCCGGTTTCACAATAGATTGATGACCATGAAACAGCTACTCCTGACCACCTTGTTCGTCGTCTCCCTGGCCGCCCTCGGCGCGTGTTCCACCAAGATTCCGAACCTTGGCATGACCGACGGCAAATTCGCCCTCTGCCCGGCCGGAGTGGACTGCGTTTCCTCGCAGGCCACCTACGCAAAGAACAAGATCGACCCGATCAAGGCCACGGGCGATCCCAACAAGGTCATGGTCGACCTGGGCAAGGCCGTGGAATCCGTGTTCGGCGGCAGGGTGCTCCTGACCGAAGGCAACTATCTGCGCGCCGAGTTCAAGAGCAGCGTCCTGCGCACTATGGACGACGCGGAGTTCTACTACGACCAGAAAGCGGGCGTGATCCAGGTCCATGCCCTGTCCCGGGGCGAAGTCCTGGATTTCTCGGACAGCCGCGACCGGATCGAAGAAATCCGGATGATCTTTTCCGGCATGCAATAGCCGTTTGCCGCAGGCCAAAAAAAAGACCGCCCCAAGGGGCGGTCTTTTTTTACCAAGTCGTGAGTTACTTGGAGATGGCCTCATTGGGGCAGGTCTCGATGGCTTCGTCCACGCAGTCGAGAGTGGAGTCCGGGGCGATGACCGTGGCCTTTTCACCGTCAGCGTCCATCTCGAACACTTCCGGGCAGATCTCGACACAAGACTCACAACCGATGCATTCATCCTGATCAATAACAATGGCCATAACTCAACCTCCTGAGATACTGGAATTAGTTAAACATGGATTTCCATTTGTAGATACCTATACCCTGCGAGCCAATTTGGTGGCAACTGTTTTTCCACCTAAATTAAAAGGGCACGGATTCACCGTTGGCAGGCGGAGCCAAATTCAGTACTCCACGGCACATGCCTGAAACAATCGCCATCGTTTCCATCGTGCTCGCCGCCGCTTTTCTCCAGGGACTGACCGGGTTCGGCTTCGGGCTCATCGCCCTACCCCTTCTGGGTTTTTTCCTGGACATCAAGACGAGCGTGCCGCTGATGGTTCTCCTGGCGGTAATCATCAGCATCTACCTGAGCTTCAGCCTGCGCAAGAGCATCGATCTCAAATGCGCTTTCACACTGCTGGCCGCCAGCCTGGCCGGCATTCCGCTCGGGGTCTACGCCCTGAAGCAGATTCCCACACGGGGGCTTTCCCTTTGCGTAGGCGTGATCATGGTCGTATTCACCAGCTACCAGTTCCTGGTCCGCCCCGAGCCGAGAAGCTTCGGCAAACGGCTGACCGTGCTGGCCGGATTCTGCTCCGGCGTGCTCGGCGGCAGCCTGGGCGTGGGCGGTCCTCCGGTCATCATCTACACCGCCCTCCAGCCCTGGACCAAGGACCGGGCCAAGGGCACCCTGGCCTTCTTCTTCGCCCTGTCCGGGGTGGCCGTCATCGCCGCCCAGGCCTGGTCCGGCATGATCACGGACGAGGTCCTGCACTTCTACGGCCTGTCCCTGCCCGCCCTGCTGGCCGGCATCTTCCTTGGGGGCAAGGCCTACGACCGCATTTCGGACCACGGCTACCGGCAGCTCGCCCTGGCCCTGGTCTTTCTGCTCGGCAGCATGATGCTTTACCGGAATATCTAGCGGTGCGGCGCAACATTCCGGGATAGCAGGCAATTCCCCCACACCCAAGCCGTCCGAGGCGCCGCCCGTCATGCTGTTTTATGACCAGCTGCGTTACTTTCTCTTTATATGCCGAGGTTTATCTGCAATAATAGGGAACACATACCAACCAATGCGGTCGCAACCTATGCTCGAACTGCTGAAAAGAATGTTCAAGAAGGACCAGCTGATACTCCTCGGGGCAGGCGTATCGGTGACGGTGCTCATGATCGCACTGTACATCAGCCAGCCGAAGTTCCTGCACCTGCTCAATCTGAAGATCTACGACAACTATCTCCGCCAGTACCACCAACCCGCCGCCACCAAGGTCCCGGTGATCATCGACCTGGACGAGAGGAGCCTGTCCGAACTGGGACAGTGGCCCTGGCCGCGCTACCGGGTGGCCCTGCTCCTCAAATACCTGACCGCCTACGGGGCCGTGGCCGTGGCCTCGGACATCATCTTCAGCGAACCCGACCGGACCTCGCCGGAGATCATGAAGGCCGACGTCAAGCGGGAGCTGCACATCGACATGGACTTCACGGGGCTGCCCAAGGACCTCATGGATTACGACCGGCTCCTGGCCCACAACCTCAGGGGCGGGCCCTACATCCTGGGCTTCGACTTCAGCCGTAAGCCGGTTGCCGGCGAGCACGACTGCCGGGTACGGCCCACCAAGGTGGCCGTGCTCTCCTCGCCGGGCGCGCCCTCGCCCCACGATTTCCTGCCCCAGGGCAAATGGATGATCTGCCCCATCCCGGTCCTGGCAGAGGCGGCCCCGGAAAGCGGTTTCATCACCATCACGCCCGACCTGGACTCCGTGTACCGCCGGGTGCCCCTGCTCTACAGCTTCGAAGGGCGATTCTATCCCAGCCTGGCCCTGGCGACGCTCATGCAGGCCACGGAACAGAAGAACATCGTCCTCAAGATCTCATCCGTGGGCATCGAGTCCATCCGCTTCAACCACATCGTCATCCCCACGGACGGCCAGGGACAGATGCTCATCAACTATCGGGGCCGGATGGGAACCTTCGAATACATCTCCGCCTCGGACGTGCTCAACCGGAAGCTGCCGCCCGGCTATCTGCGCGGCAGAATCGCCTTCATCGGCACCTCGGCCTCGGGCCTGAAGGACATCCGCGCCACCCCCCTCGATCCGGGCTTTCCCGGCGCGGAGGCACACGCCACCGTCGTCGACGACATCCTCTCCGGGCAGCTCCTCTCGGTGCCAGACTGGGCCCCGGGCCTGGAATTCCTCGGCATGCTGGCGGGCGGGCTGGCGACCACCTTCCTGCTCATGTGGGCCCGGGCCTCCTGGATCATCCTGCCCGTGCTCTGCATGGGCGGGGCCATGTGGTACGGCTCCGTGTTCTTCTACCGGGAACAGAACTACTTCATTTCGCCCATGTACTCCTACATCACCCTGGGGTTGACCTTCATCACCCTGACCTTGATCAAGTTCTGGCGCGAGGAAATCGCCAAGCGGTATATCCACGGGGCCTTCGCCCACTATCTGGCCCCGTCGGTCATCTCCCAGATCATGGATAACCCGGACGCCCTGAGCCTGGAGGGACAGGAAAAGGAGATCACCATCCAGTTCTCGGACGTGCGCAACTTCACCTCCCTGTCCGAAAAGCTCTCCCCCACCCAGGTCACCAACCTCCTCCACGACTACCTGACCCCCATGACCCGGATCATCACCGAGCACGAGGGCACCTTGGACAAATTCATCGGCGACGCGGTCATGGCCTTCTGGAACGCCCCCCTGGACATCGAGAACCACCAGGAGAAATCCCTGCAAGCCGCCCTGGCCCAGCAGCGCAAGCTCGAGGAACTCAACGGGATATTCCTTGAGAAATACGGCTTCACCATCGCAGTCGGCATCGGCATCCACTCCGGCCCGGTGCGCGTGGGCAACATGGGCTCGGCCGACCTCTTCGACTACACCCTCATCGGCGACAACGTGAACCTCGCCTCCCGTCTGGAAGGACTGACCAAGTACTACGGCCAGAAACTGGTGGTCAGCCAGGCCATCAAGGACGCCTGCGGGGACGGCTACTACTTCCGCATCCTGGACAACGTCCGGGTCAAGGGCAAGGAAGCGCCCGTGACCATCTATACCGTGTACACCCTGGAGGAGGCCGAAGCGCGCAAGGCGGAACTGGAATTGTACGAACGGGCCCATCAGGCGTACGTGAACAGCGATTTCTCCACCGCCGAAACGCTGTTCCGCGAACTCCGCGAAACCGGTGCCGAACCCATTCTCTGCGACATGTACATGGAACGATGCGCGCACCTGAAGGACAACCCGCCCGACTGCCACTGGGACTGCGTGTTCACGCACAAGACGAAGTGACGTCCCGGCCCCAAAAAAAGAGCCGCTTTCAAAGCGGCTCTTTGCAATTCGCATGGCCCCCGGTCTAGGGGTTGTTCATCATGCCCTCGATGAAGCTGTCGGGCCACAGGGCCGGAGAGGGATCGCCCTCCATGAGCCGCTCCTTGCCCGCCTCGTCCAGCTCGAAGCCGTTCTTGATGAAGCTGGTGTAGAACCCGGCCGCGTCGATGTCCCCGATGAGGATGCATCCGGCCAGGACGTTGTTCTTGAAGATGAGCTTGCGGTAGATCGATTTCTCGCGGTCCAGGAACACGGCGGTCTCGTACCGGTCGTCGTCGGCCAGGTTGGTCTCGCCCACCGAGATGGTCGGCAGCCCGTAGTAGGTGATGGAGTTCATGGACAGGCCGCCGGTGTACGGCGTTCCGGCCCCGGCCATGTTCCGCCCCGCATAGCGGCCCTGGGTGTAGGCGTTGGGCCAGATGGGACGGACCGTGTACTCGCCGGTCAGGAGGTCCTTGGCCTCGGCCACATCGCCCGCGGCGAAGACGTCCGGGTCGGAGGTGGCCATGTAGTCGTCCACGCGGATGCCCTGCTCCGTGACCAGCCCGGCCTGGATGGCCAGGCCCATGTTCGGGCGCACGCCCGCAGCCACGATGACCACATCCGCCGGGACCAACCCCTGGTCGGTCTCCACGCCCTTGATGGCGCCGTCCTCGTAGCGGACGATCTCCTTGGTGGCCGTGCCCTGCATGAAACGGATGCCGTTCTTCTCCAGGTGGCTGACGATCATCTCGCCCGCGGTCTCGTCGAAATAGGTGCGCATGATCCGGGAGCGGACCACGATGGTCACGTCCACGCCCTTCTCGGCAAAGCCTTCGGCGGCCTTGAGCGCGATGAGCCCGGCGCCGATGACCACAACCTTCTTGACCTTGTCCACCAACTCCTTAAGGGTCTCGGCATGGGCCACGGTGGTGAAGTTGTGCACGCCCGGGCCTTCAATGCCGGGCAGGGCCGGCTTGACCGGGGTGCCGCCCGTGGCCAGCAGCAGCTTGTCGTATTTCACCTTGTCGCCGCAGTCGAGGACCAGGACCTTTTCCTTCGCGTCCACGGACAGGACGCGGGAGCCGAGCCGCATGGTCACCTGGTTGCGTTCGTAGAATTCCTCGGGGCGGAACGGCAGGGTGTCGAATTTGATCTTGTCCGACAGGTAATAGGAAATGAGCGGGCGGCCGTAAGTGGGCACGGCCTCGTCGCTGATGACCGTGATGGAGCCGGTCTTGTCATGTTGGCGAATGCCCTCGATGGCGCCGATGGCCGAAACACCGTTTCCTACAATTACGTAGTCCATGCGAAACTCCTCCTGGTCCAATTCTCAACACATTGACAATTCTGACAAACCGGAGCCGTCAAAACTTGCCGGACCGACTTTCTACACATTTTTTAGTAAAAAATCCATACTTAATAATTTAAACGGTTGTTTTATGATAATTATTTGAGATCATTAATTAAACGTCATTTTAAAAGATTTGCAAGATAGAGGAAGAAAAGCTATTTAGGGCACCGCCAAAACCACACCAGAAAACGAGAATATCCAACGTGAGCATAGACGGACACAAGATACTCATTGCCAACAGGGGCGAGATCGCCGTGCGGATCATGGAGGCATGCTCCGACCTCGGCCTGCCCTTTGCGGCCCTGTATACCGAAGAGGACTCCCAGTCCGGCCACATGGACGTGGCCCGCAGGCTGGGCGGGGAAAAATCCCTGTACCGCATCCACAACTATCTCGACGCCGGGGACATCCTGTCCGTGGCCGACGAGGCCGGGGCCACGGCCATCCATCCCGGATACGGTTTCTTTTCCGAAAACTACCGGTTCGCCCGCCGCGTGGTCCAGCGGGACCGCCCCATGACCTTCATAGGACCCTCCTGGGAGGTCATCCGGGACCTGGGCGACAAGATCAACACCAAGCGCATCGCCCGTGCTCTGGGCGTGCCCACCGTGCCCGGCTCGGACCGGGCCATATATGATGAATTGGAGGCCGAGGCCATCGCCGAGAGCCTCTTCGAGTTCCAGTCCAAGATGGGCATAAAGAGGCCCGTGGTCCTGGTCAAGGCCTCGGCGGGCGGCGGCGGCATGGGCATCGACGAGTGCGAGGACATGGCCCGCTTCCGCCAGACCTACCGGCGCATCCGCAACTACAGCCTGCGGACCTTCAACGACGAGGGCGTGCTCATCGAGCAGCGCGTGTTCAATTTCAACCACCTGGAAGTACAGATCGTGTCCGACCGGTCCGGGACCAACCCGGTCCACTTCGGCACGCGCAACTGCTCGGTCCAGTCGCCCGGCCTGCAAAAACGCATCGAGGTGGCCCCCGGCTTCTGGCCCCAGGGGCTCTCCTACACGTTCGACGCGCGGAAACTGATGGACGACATCACCCGCTACTCCCTGTCCATCGCCAAGGAGATCAAGTACGACAACGTGGGCACCTGGGAATGGATCGTCACCCCCAACGGCGAGCCGTTCCTCATGGAGGTGAACACCCGCATCCAGGTGGAAAACGGCGTGTCGGCCTGCATCAGCTCGGTCCGGGGCGACCGCGACGTGAACCTGATCCGCGAGCAGATCCGCATTGGCCTGGGCGACCCCCTGGGCTACACCCAGGACGATGTGTCCTTCGACGGCGTGGGCATCGAATACCGGCTCATCGCCGAGGACACCGAGAGCGGCTTCGCCCCCTGGGTGGGCAAGATCGAGGAACTGAAGTGGCCCGCGAACGACTGGGTGACCATGCACACGCACGTCCCCACTGACCGCACCTACCAGATCCCCACCGAGTACGACCCCAACCTGGCCCTGGCCATCATCTGGGGCAAGGACCTGGAAGAAGCCAAGGCGCGCGGCCTCAAGTTCCTGAACGAACTCAGGCTGAACGGCTCGGACTCCGCCGGAGGGGCCATGAAGTCGAACATCCCCTTCCTCATCGCAAAAACCGCCAACCTCCTCGAATTCTAAGCCTATGAATATAGAAAAAACTCTCCAATCCCTGCTGGGCCGGGTGAATTACGCCCGCGACATCCTGGGCAACAAGTCCCGCCCCGAGCTGGACGCGTTCGCCACGGAGATCAGTGAATTCCAGGAAAAGAACGCCGCCCTCTCCGAGGAACAGGCTCTCCGCGCCGTGGAATCCCTGGGAAAACGGCTGTCCGCCATGGAGGCCGCCATCGACGCCCAGCTGACCGCCATGGACAAGGTGCGCATCGTCCGCCACCCCCAGCGGGCCAGCCTCAAGGACATCCTCGAGAACGTCTACGACAACTACGCCGAGATGGGCGGCCAGGACGAGCACTCCATCGACCCCGGCATGCTCATCGCCCGGGCCTACATCACCCGGCGGCGCGGCAAGAAGATCATCAACCAGCCGGTCATGGTCGTGGGCCAGGAAAAGGGCCACGGCGAGGAATTCCGCAACGGCGGGTCCATCAAGCCGTGGGGCAACTCCAAGGCGCTCAAGTACATGAAGGTCGCGGCCAGGGAACAGATTCCCATCCACGCCTACGTGAATACGCCGGGCTCCTACCCCATCGAGGATTTCCCGGGTGCCGCCCAGCAGATCGCCGAGAACATTTATGAAATGGCCGGGCTCGACGTGCCCATCGTGGCCATCTTCTCCGAGGGCGGCTCGGGCGGGGCCGAGGCCATCGGCATGGCCGACAAGCGCCTCATGCTCTCCCACGGCTACTACTCGGTCATCTCGCCCGAGGGCGCGGCCGCCATCGAGGGCCGCATCCGGGGTTCCGAACGCGCCCCGGCCGAGCTCATCGAGTCCTGCGCCATGGCCCAGAAGATCACCGCCCAGGACAACCTGGCGGGCGGCTACATCGACGAGATCATCCAGGAGCCGCCGCTGGGCGCGCGGGCCGATCACTTCGACTTCTTCAAGCAGGTCCGCGAGCAGGTCATCCGGGCCACCGACGAGGTCGCCCTGAACGTGCGCGGCGTGCGTCTGTTCCGCGCCGTGGCCCTGCGCCACTTCAAGAAGAACACCGACGTCATCGTGCGCTGGTCCCTGAACGAGAAGGCCCGCGAACGCCTCGTGGCCAAGCGGTTCCGCAAGTACCGCCGTCTGGCCCAGGGCGCCTACCAGGACAACCGCCCTCTGCTGGACAAGCTCAGCGCCACCAGCTCGGGCATCGTCTCCAACACGGCCAGCCTGATCCTGTACGGGTTGATCAAGCCGTTCAAGTACCGCGTGGAGCGCATCGTCGAGGAGGCCTCGGACGAAATCCACGTGATCACGGCCAAGTTCGACGCCGTGTTCCGCGGCCTGCTCAAGAAGATCGGCGTGAAGCCGGGCATGGACAAGCAGAAGGAGATGGAGCTGACCGGCCTGTCCCAGTCCGAGCCCGAGGCCCCAACCCCTGTCAACGACAGCGACTACGTCAGCCCCCAGGCCCGCCAGGACCGCGAGATATCCTGTCCCCATTCGAGCAAGCGCGGCTGCCTGGACATCTGGGCGCGGGACCTGTTCACCGACTACGCCGGTGTCTGTCCCAACTGCGGCTACAACTTCCCCATGGAATACCAGTGGGTTCTCCACAACGTCTTCGACCGTGGTTCCGTGCGCGAGTTCAACCACGATATCGCCTCGGGCAACCCCACCGGCTTCCCCAACTTCGACTCCCGGATCGAGGCCGCCAAGAAGAAGACCGGCCTGGAATCCAGCTGCCTGACCTTCAACGCCAGCCTCGAAGGACTGCGCGTCACCTGCGCCACCCTGGTGGCCAACTTCCGGGGCGGCTCCGTGGGCGCGGCCGAGGGCGAGAAGTTCATCCGCGCCCTGGAACTGGCCCAGACCAAGCACCAGCCCTTCCTGGCCTACATCCACGGCACGGCGGGCATCCGCATCCAGGAAGGCGTCAACGGCCTGATCCAGATGCCCAGGGTGACCATGGCCGTGCGCCGCTACATCGAGGAAGGCGGCCTGTACATCGTCCTGTACGACACCAACTCCTACGCAGGCCCCGTGGCCTCGTTCCTGGGCTGCTCGCCCTACCAGTACGCGGTGCGCTCCTCGCGTATCGGCTTCGCCGGTCCCGGCGTCATCAAGGAGACCACCGGCCTGGAGATTCCGCCCAACTACCACAACTGCTACAAGGCCCTGTCCCGGGGCCACATCCAGGGCGTGTGGAGCCGCAAGGACATCCGCAAGAACCTGCACCAGGCCTTCCTGACCATCGGCGGACGGAATCTCTACTACCGCTGATCCCTTCCCCCGGTCCGACAGAACGAGGCAGCCCCGACGGGCTGCCTTTTTTTGTCCTGAAACGAAAATTCCGATGTTCTGTCACCCGGCGGTAACAACCGAACGCGCAACGCATGTAACAGACTCGAAGCGCATGTCACCCGGCGGTGCCTGCCTCGCCGGTCGGACGGCGAAATGGTGAAAGCTTTCCATCCATGCAACTTCGTCAACACGTACTGGATCTGCCCTTCCCGGCCACAGGGGAATGACGATGCACAAGGGATTATCTGTAGAGATGCTGACCAATCTTCCCACGGGGACCCTGTTGACCAGAACCCTCGTACTCATCACCATTCGTGACTACGCCAAGCTCAAGGAGATGTACGGACAGAGTTTCGTCGACCTCCTGGAAAAGGAGCTCGGCGACTCCCTGGCCGCCACCGCCGCCGGGAACAACGCCCGCAACATCCGCATCATCCGGCCCGCCTCGGGCAAGGCCGCCTTTCTCGTGCCCCAGGACAACAACCCGGCCGACATCGCCTACGAGTACAAGACCCAGGCCCAAAAGGACCTGGAATCAACCATGCTCCGCCACACCGGGCTGGGCATCGACCTCGGCATGGGCTTTGCCCCGATCTCCTGCCCGGAGGACGACGCCGGATGGGGCGCGGCCCTGAACACGGCCCTGAACGCCGCCCGGCGCATGGAAAGCCGCCCCCTGAACATGAACGAGCTGTCCATCACCAGCCGGTTCAACACCATCCTGGTCCAGGGCTGGGTCTCGGCCCACTACCAGCCCATCCTCGACTTCCGCACGGACACCATTCTGGGCTGGGAGGCCCTGGCGCGCGGTCCCGAGGGGTCCGCCTTCCGCTCCCCGGTCATGCTCTTCCAGACCGCCGAGGAGCTGGGCCGGTTGTTCGCCCTGGAAAAACTCTGCCGCGAGGCGGCCATCCGCAACGTGGGCGAACTGAAGGACGGCCAGAAACTCTTCCTGAACATCCATCCCAAGACCATGGCCGACCCGGCCTTCTCGCCCGGCCAGACCCTGGAGCTCATGGACAAGTACGGGCTGACCCCGGACAACGTGGTCTTCGAAATCACCGAGCAGCACTCGGTCCAGGACTTCGACCTCTTCTACCGGACCCTGGCCCACTACCGCAGCCAGGGCTTCCAGATAGCCGTGGACGACGCGGGCGCGGGCTACGCGGGCCTGACCCTCATCGCCGAACTTCAGCCCGACTACATCAAGCTCGACAAGTCGCTCATCGACGACATCCACAAGGACCCGGTCAAGCGCGCCCTGGTCGAGACCACGGCCACCTTCGCGGACAAGATCGGCTCCCGGATCATCGGCGAGGGCATCGAGACCAAGGACCAGGCCGTCTGCCTCAAGGACATCGGCGTGCACTGCGGCCAGGGCTATTTCCTGGCCCGGCCCGCCACGCCCAAGCCGGACGTCAACGAGGAGTGCCGCCACCTGAAGACCGTGGGCGACATCGCCAACAACATCATCTGCTCCCCGCCCGTGGGTGACCTGGCCAAGGCCCCACACGCCGTGGAGCTGTCCTGCCTGGTCTCCACAGCCCACGATTTCTTCCGCAAGAACGACACGTTCACCAACATCGTGGTGGTCCGCGACAACGTGCCCAAGGGACTGGTCATGGAGTACCACCTCAACCGCCAGCTCTCCTCCCAGTTCGGCATCGCCCTGTACCACAAGCGATCCATCGACGCGGTCATGGACAAGAGCCCGCTCATCGTGGACATGGACATGCCCGTGGAGCAGGTCGCGCGCGCAGCCATGAAGCGCGAGCACATCAAGGCCTACGACGACATCATCGTGACCAAGAAGGGATTGCTCTACGGCGTTGTTACGGTCCAGGATATGCTCAACGTCCTGGCCAAGATACAGGTGGAGATGGCCAAGGGCACCAATCCCCTGACCGGCCTGCCCGGGAACGTGGCCATCGAACAGGAGGTCGAGTCGCGCATCAAGCAGAAACGCCCCTTTTCCATCATCTACGGCGACTTGGACCATTTCAAGGTCTACAACGACACCTACGGGTTCAAGAACGGCGACCGGATCATCAAACTGGCCGCGGACATCATGTCCTGGGCCACGCGCAAGCACAGGCCGAGCGATGCCCGCCTGTGCCACATCGGTGGCGACGACTTCGTGCTCATCACCCCGCCCGACGCGGTCCAGAGATTGTGCAAATCCATCACCCGCTGCTTCGGCCGTCTGGTCAAGAACTGCTACTGCCTTGAGGACCAGCAGCGCGGCTGGATTCAGGCCAAGGGCCGCGATGACAAGGAACGCAAATACCCGCTGGTGACCATCTCGCTCGGCGTCATCGAAATCGACGGCCCCTGCTCCCTCATGGAAATCGGCGAACGCGCCGCGCATATCAAGAAATACGCCAAGTCCATCCCCGGCAACTCCGTGGTCATCGACCGCAGGCCCGCCATCGGCAAGATCGACCCGGCCGTGTGCAAGTGATTTTGTTAAAGCGAGACTTGAAAACCGCCACGCGGTAATGGACGGGTGATGTCTCGCCTCCGGCGGCCGGGGCGCTGCCCCGGACCCCGCTTAAGAACCTCTTGAAAGAGGTTCTTAAAAATCTCCAGAACTTTTTGTTTCCGCTTCGCGGGGAGTTGCGTTTAGCCGTGGCTTACCCGAAGTTTCACGGCTCCCGAAATAATACAGCAAAGAAGCACAAGCGGTCTTCACAGCTCACACGCGCAACTGCGCATATAAAAAGTTTCGGAAGGAAAGGGGGATGGGGGTTCGGGGG